>JBKBUB010000287.1:0-867 GCA_046290925.1 Thermodesulfovibrionales bacterium
GGGCTTAAGGAAATCGGAATTCTATCTATTTATACCGAGAGAAGAAAGGCTTTTAAAACAATACGAAAGATACCCTAAGGTTACAGATATCTTCCCTGTAAGTAGTGTTGGTGTTGTTACAGCAAGGGACAATTTTGTGATTGACTTTGATAGGACCTCTTTGAGAAGAAGGATATTGCAGTTCAGAGATAAAAAATTGCTTGACGAAATTATCCAACAGGCTTATGACCTGAAAGACAAATCTAATTGGAAACTGAAGGATGCAAGAGAAGCCATCATAAAAGATGCAGAATGGGAAAAGGCAATAACGAAAATCCTTTATCGGCCCTTTGATGTGCGTTGGATTTTTTATCACGAAGCAGTTATTGAACGACCCCGTAAAAAAGTTATGCAGAATATGATGCATGAAAATCTGGGGTTGATTACAAGAAGACAGATGTTGCCTAACCAGCCTTGTAATTACGTCTTTGTTTCTGATTTAATTATTGCTGATGGAGTAATACGGTCTGATAATAAAGGAAGTGAATCTATTTTCCCTCTCTACCTATACTCAAAGAAAGACAATCCTTCAAAGAAATACTCGTTCAGCACCTTCATGCTCCTCTTTGAACCAGTTGCAGATTATCTCGTAAAAAAGCCTAATCTTAGTCAAGAGTTACTCGAGCAACTGACTAAGGGATATAAGAAGACTCCAACTCCTGAGCAAATCTTTTTTTACATCTACGCAGTCCTTTATTCAAACATCTATCGCACAAGATATGCTGAGTTTCTCAAGATAGATTTTCCGAGGATTCCCTTTACAAGGGATTATAAATTTTTTAACAAAATGGCAAAATACGGAGAAAGGCTTGTTGATCTTCATCTGCT
>JBKBUB010000288.1:0-845 GCA_046290925.1 Thermodesulfovibrionales bacterium
TTTTTTGAAAGCAGTTCTTTAACTGTCATGGTTCACCTCCATCTGCTCCATCGGAAATGTTCCTTCTTTATCTTTTCCTGAAGCTTAAGTATCCCATCCATAAGGGCCTCAGGCCGAGGAGGGCAGCCAGGTATATATACATCTACAGGTAGGAAGCTATCACAGCCCTGAACGGTACTGTATGTATTGTAAACATTTCCTGACGATGCACAACTTCCCATGGCTATAACATACCTCGGTTCTGGCATCTGGTCATAGACCCTCCTTACGATGGGAGCCATCTTTTTCGTTACTGTCCCGGCTATTATGACAAAATCAGCCTGTCTCGGTGATCCCCTGAAGATAACGCCAAATCTGTCCAGATCATAGTGTGACGATCCCGTCGTCATCATTTCAATGGCGCATCAAGCAAGTCCAAAGGTCATTGGCCAAAGGGAGGATATCCTTCCCCAGTTTACTATCTTATCAAGTGTAGCAATGATAGTGTTCGCCCCTGGTATTACCCTTAACCCCTCTTCCACCTGAACAACTGAAGTTACACTGTCTATAACCATTATCCATCACCTCCTTTTATTTAGCTCATGGCTCTTAGCTCATAGTTGCTGACATGCGCTACAAGCTATGATCTAATTCATTCCCACTTAAATGCCTCTTTTCGCCAGGCATAAATATAACCTATTACAAGGATAAATATAAAGATGAACATCTCTATCAGCGCATAAAGACCGATCTTGTCAAAGACTACTGCCCAGGGATATAAAAAAACTGCCTCAACATCGAAGATAACGAAAAGCATTGCTATTACATAGAACTTAACGGAAAATCTGTATCTCGGTTCTCCTACG
>JBKBUB010000289.1:0-751 GCA_046290925.1 Thermodesulfovibrionales bacterium
AGTTATCTGTTCTTTGACAACCCTGAGCAGGTCGCAGGCTCTGAAGGGCTTATTAGAAAAGCTAAAGTTATAATTTTGGAAAATTTTGGTTTCAATTCTGCAAATGAAAAAATTTAAAAACAGCCCTTATAACCCATTGGAAACAAATAAAAATAAGGGGTGGGGGCTGTAGGAATTAAGACCTCATTTAGAAGGGATTGCGACATAAGCCCGAGGGGGTTTTCCTCCTCTTCGTAATGTGTAGGAATTAAGACCTCATTTAGAAGGGATTGCGACAACTCAGTGCGACAGTTAATAGTGCGACAGTGCGACCGTTTTTTTGGGAAGTTTAAACATTCCTTGTAGTCTGTTAGTCTGTCGCACTGTAGCACAGTCGCACGGTCGCACTAAGTAACCTCATTTAGAAGGGATTGCGACTATATTTTTCTAGCTCGTCTAACTTGGCTACTTCGGTAGGAATTAAGACCTCATTTAGAAGGGATTGCGACCTATCTCAGGTTCCTCTTCCCTGAGTTAATTGAGGTAGGAATTAAGACCTCATTTAGAAGGGATTGCGACTGTTACTAATTCTTCTATACCTCGAGGGCTTAGTTTTGTAGGAATTAAGACCTCATTTAGAAGGGATTGCGACGGAGAACAAGGCTTTAGGCTGAAGGCTTAAGGCTGAAGGATTTTAGGCTTAAGTCTTAAGGCTTAAGGCTACATAGGCTTAAGGCTTAAGGCGTTAGGCTTCAGCCTAATTACTTCAGCC
>JBKBUB010000028.1:0-10390 GCA_046290925.1 Thermodesulfovibrionales bacterium
GCTATAGGTATCGCAGATAAAAGTTTTTTCACCATGCCAGCCTCCAATATCAGGCTAATTTTTGCAACGTTTGGGTATATTTATGGAAATTTAAATATTCCTACAGACTGTCGCACGGTCGCACTGTAGCACTGTAGCACTAAGTCGTCGGTCGCACTATTAGAGTAGATGAAGATAATCTGTCCAACATGTAAAAAGATAACGACCTGGGAAGAAAATCCCTGGAGGCCCTTCTGCTCCGAGAGGTGCAAGCTAATTGACCTTGGCAAATGGGCAACAGAAGAATACAGGATCGAAGGAGAAGAGGCAGGTGAAGGTGAGGAAAGCCAAAGCGAGAGCGAAAAGGGCTAACAGGGGACTATCTTGAGATGAACCCTTCTGTGTCTTGGCCCATCGAATTCACAGAAATATATTGCCTGCCATGTACCGAGAGAGAGCTTTCCCTGCTCAATCATTATATATTGCGATACACCGACTATGGTTGATTTTATATGGGCATCTGCATTACCCTCTCTGTGATGATAATCTCCCTCAAAAGGTATGAGCCTGTTGAGGGTCGAGACAATATCCCGCTGAACCGAGGGGTCAGCACCTTCATTAATCGTTATCCCTGCTGTTGTATGAGGCACATAGATATAACAAACACCTTCCTTAACACCCTCTTCATTGATAATCTCCTGAACCCTTTCTGTTATATCAATAAATTCTGTCCTTGTCCTGCTCTTTACATTTATATACCTTATCATAACCTTCTAAAGACCTCCTCAAAGAAATTATCCTCAACCTCAAGTTCTATAGAGAGATAAATGAGATTTGGAATCAGGTCAATGTTCTTAATTTTTATTATATCCTTCTCGGTTGCAATAATCCAGTCGGCCTTAAACCTTACAGCAGTCTTTTCTATTCTTTTCAGGTCATGGGGGGTAAACCTGTGATGATCCCTAAACATGATAAAATCCTTCAGATCGACATTGAGATCAATAAGGCTCTTTCTGAAGGAATCAGGATTACCAAGACCGCAAAAGGCAACAACCCTTTTGCCTGAAAGGTCTTTTAAAGGAATGACATTACCACTCATTGTTTTAAAAAAGGAGGGGCTGTTAACAGAAAGAAAGATAGGGGCCTTATCATTATAAATCCTTATCTCTTTGAGCAATGTCTCGGGCATCCTGGAGGTTCGTGTTATAACGATTAGATCAGCCCTCTTCATCTCCTTTAAAGGCTCTCTCAATCTTCCCATCGGCAGCAGTTTCCGATTACCAAAGGGGTTCATTCCGTCAATCAGGAGGATGTCAATGTCCCTGAATAATCTCAGATGTTGATAGCCATCATCGAGGATAAAGATCATTTTATCGGCTCCGCTAAAAGCATTCAGGGCAAGACAACCACCTTTGTATCTATCAGAAGACTTTATGACAGGAACGCCCTCAAGCCTCTGAGCCATCAGAAAGGCCTCATCGCCAGCCTCATCAGGACTCAATAAAGGCCCGTCTCCCTTACTTACAAAACATGGACCTTTAATAGTTCCCTTATAACCTCTTGTCAGTATTATAGGGAAATAGTCCCTCTTTTTTGCCTCCTGTGCCAGGGCAATCACAGCAGGTGTCTTCCCTGTACCTCCCACTGTGATATTGCCAATACTGATTACCTTCCTCGGAAGGGCCTTCTGTCTGCTTAAATCCCTCTGCTTTTTTATGAGGTGACAAAGATAATATATCATCTCATTCACACGTGTTTATTTTAACATGATGAATCCATAATTCGTGATGCGTGACCAGTGATGGGTCATAGTTCATAGTTCATCGTTCATCGTTCATAGCCATGAGCTATGAGCCATGAGCTAATTGCTAACCCATAAACCATCTTTGTGATATATTAATTGGATGGTTAGGTTTGTTGAGAGCCGGCAAAACCCTTTGATAAAAGAGGCCCTGAGGATAAAGGATAGAAAAGAAAAAGGTTATTTACTTATTGAAGGTGAACATGCCATTGAAATGGCCTACGCCTCAAGGTTCAGGATAATCAGGGTTTTCTTCTCGAAGAATTATAAAAACTCGGCATTTCTCAAGAAACTTTCAAAAGATGCCGAGATAATAGAGACCTCAGAAAGAATAATCTCAGCCCTTTCTGATACGGAGCATCCTCAAGGGATAGTTGCCATATCAACATATGGGACATCGCGGCTTGAAGACCTGCCCTTAGAGAAGAATCCCCTTTTAGTAGTCTGTGACAGGATACAAGACCCTGGCAATCTCGGAACTATTATAAGGACAGCGGATGCTGCCGCTGCCTCTGGAATAATCGTCCTACCGGGCACCTGTGATCCCTTCATGCCAAAGGTAATCAGGTCATCAGCAGGAAGCATCTTTAATATCTTCGTTGTCTTCTCTCAATTGACACCCTTATTGAGATTTTTAAAAACAAAGGAGATAAGGCTTTTTGTTACCGTACCATCAGGAAGGAAGACAATCTACGAGATAGACCTCAGAGGTCCTGTTGCGTTTGTCTTTGGAAACGAGGCAAGAGGAGTAAGTCCAGAATTAATAGGGGCAGCGGATGAGTTAGCAAGCATACCCATAATCGGTAAGGCAGAAAGTCTTAATGTTTCGGTGGCAGCTTCTATCTCTCTCTATGAGGCAGTCAGGCAGAGATTAGGGAGAATTTAAGCCATATGTCAATCTATTGACATATACTTCACAGGCCAGTTAAAATCACCTATGCCACGAATACTCGTTATAGATGATGATGATGTAGTGAGAGATGTTCTTAATACCTACCTGACAGGCGCAGGTTTTGAAGTAGTCATGGCCTGCAATGGAAGAGAAGGCCTCGATGCGGCGAAGGAAGAAAACTTTGACCTCATTGTTACAGACCTCATGATGCCTCAGATTGGTGGCATCGAGGTTCTTAAGGAACTCGCAATTATGAATTATACCTCTCCTGTGATTGTCATTACAGCCTATGGCACGGTTCAGAATGCTGTAGAGGCAATGAAATTAGGTGCCTTTGATTACATTACAAAGCCCTTTAATCTTGAGGAATTCGGGATAGTCATAAATCGCGCAATAGGAGTCTCAAGGCTTCAGCGGGAAAATCTCCTCTTGAAAAAACAATTAAAAAAGAAATATAGATTCGAGGGGCTTATCGGTGATTCACCAGAGATGCAAAAGGTTTACGAGATGATAGAAAAGATAGCAGACACAGAAAGCACTGTCCTGATAACAGGTGAAAGCGGAACAGGCAAAGAGATGATAGCAAAGACCATTCATTACTCGAGTTCACGCTCTGAGGCGCCTTTCATACCTGTAAATTGTGCCGCCATTCCCAAAGACCTCCTCGAATCAGAGTTGTTCGGTCATGAAAAAGGAGCCTTTACCGGTGCCTTAAATACGAGGATAGGCCGTTTTGAACTCGCTAATAAGGGAACACTCTTCCTCGATGAAGTAGGAGAACTGGCTCCTCATCTGCAGGTGAAACTCCTAAGGGTCTTACAGGAAAGGGAATTTGAGAGGGTTGGAGGGATAAAGACTATTAAGGTAGATGTAAGGATTTTAGCAGCAACAAACAGTGACCTCGAAAGGGCGGTCAAGGATGGAAGGTTCAGGGAAGACCTTTATTACAGGTTGAATGTAATACCCTTACATATCCCGCCTCTGAGGAAGAGAAAAGAGGATATACCCCTTCTGCTTGACCATTTTGCCCATGAATTTGCAAAGAAAAGAAAGAGACAACCCCTGAGATTTTCAAAAGAGGCATTAAATGCCCTTTTTAATTATGATTGGCCAGGGAATGTGAGGGAGTTGAGAAATCTCGTAGAAAGACTGACGATACTCGTTAATGGCGATGTAGCGGATATTAATGACCTACCTGATAAATTTCATTCAGAGTCAGATGCCCCGTCTCTGTCCTCAGGCACAATTATTAACACCGAGAATTCTAAGCCAATCATTGAAGATCTCTATCCTGTTGGAGGAAATGATATCCCTGAGGAAGGGATAAATCTGAATCAGATTATCGACGACATGGAAAGAAATCTTATCCTTAAGGCCCTTAAAAAGGCAGGCGGCGTGAAGAGCAAGGCAGCAAGCCTTTTGAACCTCAACAGGACTACCCTCATCGAAAAGATGAAGAAGATGGGCATAACGTCATCAAATTGACAACCTCACCTTTCACCTTTTCATCCAAATAAGATTTTCTACCCATTACCCATCACCAATCACCCATGAAGGTAATGGCACATTTGTTGCTTTAATATGGGGCATGGCCATAGTTTTCTCGGTCTTATTCTATATTTTGACGCTAATGTGTCCTCGAATCGGGGGGAGTGAAGGACAAAAGACCCTTGATATGGCAAAGGAACTCCTCAACAAAGGGAAAACTACCGAATCTATTAATCTCCTGATGAAATATAATCCCTCTGTAGAAGAATTATCAGGTTACCATTATACCCTTGCCAAGGCCTTTGAAAAGGCAATGAGATCTCAGGACTATATAGAACATCTGAGGCTCGCCTATATCTATTCAACAGCGGAACAGAAACCCCAATTGCTCCTCGAAAGGGCTGAGGCGTACATGAGGACAGGGTATTTCCCTGAAGCCACAATCGTCTTCAAGTTGCTCCTGAAAAATTCGAATATCTCTCCACAGGAGGCCTCGAAGGCATACATAGGCCTCGGTGAGGCATTATATAACACAGGCCGCTATGAAGAATCAATAAATTACTTCTCAAAGGGAGGAGACAGGCCTGATGCTTTATATGGAAGGGCAAAGTCTCTTCAGGCTGCTGGAAAGACCGAGGAGGCATATGAGACCTTTATGAAGGCCCTTCTTACAGACAAAGATTTTCTGAAGTCCTCGGAAGAAACCCTTTACAGGTTAGGCGAAAACCTTATGATGGTGAAAAGGTATGAAGAGGCAAAGCAGTACCTTAAGTTAATAAGGGATGCCTTTATAAAGACAAAGGCCGAATTGCTATTAGGCATTATATCCTCTGAACAGAAAAGATATGACGAGGCATTGAGGTATCTTAATAGTGTTTTAAATTCAGGGAATCTGACGCAGGGAAATCGCCTGATCTTCAGAAATGTTATCAGGGATATTAAGAGAAGGGCCCTCTATCAAATTGCCATGATTTATATCGATTTAGGCAAGAAAAAGGAAGCGGAAGAAAAACTCCTCGATATAAGGCTCCATTACCCCTATGGAGAATGCTACGAAAGGGCGATCCTCAGCCTTGCCAGGCTTTACAGGGAATCGGGCCATATTGATAAGGCAATGCCACTTCTTAAAGAACTCGCATTCAGAAGATCCCCTGGTAGAGAGGTCATCGATGAGTTTGAATCAATCATCCTTTCTGCTACAGAGAATAAAGAGGGTCTTATTAAGTTGTGGGACTCAATTGGTCACTGGCTTCTCGAGCCCTCCCGTTCAGAGAAACTTATTAAGGTGGCAGAGGCATTGAGGGGAACGGGGGCTCCCTTTGTTAAGCTTATAACCTGGCTAAAGAAATACGGTGATAACAATGCAAGGGAAAAAGCCGGTCTTCTTCTTGCGTCCTTTTACGCAGACTACGGTGATTCCATAAGAGCAGAGGAGAGTCTGAAGTCACTCAAAACAAAGGCGGTCAGTAAAAGCGATGATGTCTACAGAATCAGGTCAAAGGTATCGCTTCTCAATGGAAACTTGAAGGATGCCATTAATTCTTTTTTATCCATAAGAGAATTTAATAGTGAAGATATCA
The DNA here is from genome assembly GCA_046290925.1 of Thermodesulfovibrionales bacterium. GTDB lineage: Bacteria > Nitrospirota > Thermodesulfovibrionia > Thermodesulfovibrionales > UBA9159 > JBBIPQ01. The sequence continues at coordinate 5,741 of JBKBUB010000028.1, forward strand.
ATCTCATTGCATCCATGATTGACTCCGTAAGGCATAAAAATTCCAATGATTTAAAAAGGCTCCTGGACAGATACGAAAGATTGATAGATAAAGGTGATACGGCTGATCATGTTCGCCTCGCAGACGTCCTTTACAGCCTATCCCGTAAGGACGATGCCCTCCTTTATTACAGAAAGGTAATAAGTGAGAAAAAAGGGCCTGTAAATGATGCTGATAGGGATTGGGCAAGCTACAGAATACTCATAAGCACAAAGGAAAGAGATGTTATCCAACTCATTAAAGGAGACAGATTAAAAAGGCTTGGAACCCTTGTTTCAAGAGAAATCGATATAGACAGGACAATCGAGGAGGTCTTTTGATGGACACTGTAAAGCTCAGCGAGGCCTTTCACAATTTTACCATGGCATCAAAAAGTCTCGAGACCTATTATAATCTTCTTCAGGAAAGGGTAAGACACCTTACGACTGAACTGGAACAGAAAAATAGAGAACTCAATATTGCCCTCGAAGAGGTGGAAAAAAATAGGGACTATCTCGATGCCATCCTCTACAATCTCGAAGAGGCCATAATAGTCCTTGACCCTGACGAGAGGATAAACCTGATCAATAAGGCAGCATCCACCATCCTTCACTCTGAACCAGAGGCAGTCATAGGAAAACCTTTCTCAGGCCTTGATTTCACTATTGATGAGGAGGGTTCTGATACGATCCTCTATGCAAAGGGCAAACGATACAGCGTTATCATCTCCCATTCTAAGATCCTTGATTCTACAGGGCTTTCGAAAGGGTCAGTTATACTCATAAAAGACATAACGAGACTCAGAGAATTAGAGATGCAGCAGGAGAGAAACCAGCGACTTATAGCCATGGGAGAAATGGCAGCAAAGATTGTCCATGAGATACGAAATCCCCTCTGTAGCATTGAACTCTTTGCAACAATGCTTGAAAAGGAAATAAAGGAGGCATCCCTAAAGGAACTTGCAAAAGGCATAGCAACTGGCGTGTCAAACCTGAATAACATCCTCACGAATATGCTATTTTTTGCAAGACCCCATAGACCTTCAAAAAAGATTGCCAACCTCAGGGAAATAATTGAGGAGTCCCTCAATATGCTCTCGGCCCTTATCGAAACGAGGAATGTAATAATAGAAAAAAAATCTGTTCGATGGCTTCATCTCCTGCGACACTGAACTTCTAAAGCAGGTGATGATGAACCTCATAGTAAATGCCCTTCAGGCCATGCCCGACGGTGGCATTATAAAGATAGATATGACTGATAGCAAATCTAAAAACGGTGATCTGATAATCGTTGACATTACAGACACAGGGATTGGCATAAAGAAGGAGTTTTTAGAGAAGATCTTTGATCCCTTTTTCAGCACAAAGGACAGGGGGACCGGTCTTGGTTTGACGATCGCATCAAATATTATGCAATCTCATGGAGGCTTTATTAAGGTTAGAAGCGAAGAAGGAAAGGGTAGCACCTTCAGCCTTCATTTCCCTCATCACAGGGATAATTTTTAGGGGTAAGAAGTGGATAAGGGAAAAAGAATACTAATTGTTGATGATGACCCTCAGATGAGAATCGCCCTAAAGGAAGCCATAAACAGGCTCGGCTATGACGCTGACACTGCCACTGATGGCAGGGATGCATTAAGAAGGCTTAACAACACAAATTATGCCCTCATTATAACAGATATGAAGATGCCAGGGATGGATGGTCTTTCCTTTCTAAAGGAGGCGAGGAAGAGATGGAATATTCCTGTCCTCGTGATAACAGGCTTTGGAACTGTTGAGAATGCGGTTGAAACAATGAAGGAAGGGGCAACAGACTACCTGATGAAACCCTTCTCCTTTGATGCCATAGGAAAGGCGATAGAATCGATTCTGTCGAGAATTCAGCATGAACGGGAGATAATCACGGAAGACCCGGAGATGAAAAAGATAATAGCCCTTGCAAGAAACATAGCAGGCAGTGAGATAACGGTCCTCATCACAGGGGAAAGCGGCACAGGCAAAGAGCTGTTGGCCAGATATATCCACAGAGCAAGCAGAAGGAAGGAGGCCCCATTCATTGCTGTAAACTGTGCAGCCATACCAGACAACCTCCTTGAGTCTGAACTCTTTGGTTATGAAAAGGGTGCCTTCACAGGCGCAGTGGATAAAAAGGCGGGCAAGTTCGAACTCGCAAATGGCGGTACCCTTCTCTTAGATGAGATTGGAGAGATGCCCCTGATCCTCCAGGCAAAGCTCCTGAGGGTGCTCCAGGAAAGGGAGGTAGACAGGATAGGAGGCAAGAAGCCTATTCCCATAGATGTTAGGATAATAGCCACAACAAACAGGGATCTCAAGAAAGAGTGCGGTGAGGGTAGGTTCAGGGAAGACCTTTATTACAGGTTAAATGTATTCCCTATCAGGATACCACCGCTCAGGGAAAGGAAAAGGGATATCTCGGCCCTGGCGTGGCATTTTATAAAAAAGTTTTCGGCCCTTTCAGGCAAGAACATAAAAGGACTTTCAGAGGAGGCATTAGAGGCACTCATGAACAGACCATGGCGTGGCAATGTAAGAGAACTGGAAAATGTAATACAACGTGCCACGCTCATATCCTCAGGAGATCTAATCAAACCTGAGGACCTGATGTTTGACGATATAAATACACCTCAGAACACTGGAAGGATAAGAGAGATGGAAAAAGACCTAATACTCAGGACATTGGAAGAGGTGGAGGGGAATAAGACAAGGGCAGCAAAGATATTGGGTGTCAGTGTAAGGACCATAAGGAACAAGCTTAATGAGTACAGGATGCTCGGATATTTATAGATTTTAACTGGCATAAAACTTGTTAAGAATCTAATGTTATGGATAATGGATTCAGGATACTCGAAAGACTCTTAAGATTTACAGGGCTCAGGCATGGTGTTCTGGCATCGAATATAGCCAATGCCGATACGCCAGGCTACAGGGCAAAGGATATAAGATTTCAGGCGAGTCTCGAAGACGAAATCTCATTGAATGTAACAAATCCAGCGCATATGAAGGGGAGTAATCCCGATTCAACGCCTGTTGCTGTTACAGAGCAAGGCGGGGAATGGCTCGATAGAAACAATGTGGAACTCGATGTGGAGATAGCAAAGATGACAGAAAATGCACTGCTTTACCAGGCAGGCATAAATATGCTTTCCACAAAGATAAGGATGTTCAAGAATGCCCTCAGGAGGTAGAGATGGATACATTTAATCTGTTAAAGGTAAGTGCCTCTGCTATGGCAGCGCAGAGGGAAAGGATGAATGCAATAGCATCAAACATGGCAAATGTCAATTCCACGAGGACCGAGGAAGGAGGACCCTATAAAAGGAGAGATGTCATTTTTTCGACTATGCCTGTTGGAGGAAATCCAGAAGAACTCGATGGAGTTCAGGTTGAAGCAGTAATTAAGGATGACAGGCCTCCCAGGATGGTTTATGACCCAGGACATCCTGATGCTGATAAGGACGGATTTGTGGCAATGCCTGATATAAACATCATTGAGGAGATGGTCAATATGATGACAGCCTTCAGGGCCTATGAGGCTGCTGTGGCGACATTCAATACATCGAAGGCAATGTTCTTGAAGACCCTTGAACTGGGGAAACAGTAAGGAGGTCCTATGGATGAGATAAGGATAGGATCAGTTCATCAAACAGGGAATCTACAAAACTTAAAGGGTGATAAGAAAGAGGGTAGTAATTTTGAGAACTTCCTGAATGATGCAGTAGAAAAACTAAAGGAGGTTCAAAAAAATGCCGAGATGGCTGTAAAGGAACTTGCCAGCGGTGGAGATGTAACACAGGCAATGATATCAATCGAAAAGGCAGATATGTCCTTTCAGATGATGGTGGAGATAAGGAACAGGCTTCTCAATGCCTATGAAGAGATAATGAGGATGCAGGTGTAATATGCCGAATATAACCCAAACGTTGCAGAAACTTTCTTCAAATTTTTAGTTTTAAAACTCAGGCAGCCTTTCTCAATTCTTCAAGAAAGTAGAGCAAGTCTCTCTTTACTGCTTCATTACCACTCATCGTAAGTGTTAATTTGCCTTGAGGCTGTGTCAACCGACCAGCCCTCTGAATCAATCGGCGTCTTAATGATGCAAGTTCCTCAAACTCCCATAATGGAGTCCTCTTTTCCGTAGTGCCCCTCTCCCTCGGCTTTACCGCCATCTGTATCTCCCTGTTCAGATTATGTGCCATAACAGCTGCCATCATGTACATCTGATTGCCATGTAATCGCCTTACCGCTATATAGTCCATCTGACTCTGCGATTTTAATTCCCCGAATACGTTCTCCTGTGACCCCCTACCATTATGATACATCAATACCTTCTTCCCTGTAGTCTTCTTGTTCGTTACTATTACCTTGAAGTTATATCCATATTCATAGGGAATAAATATGTCAAGCTGTATCGGCTCTTTGTTGATTATCTTGCACTTTTGCCGAATAAAAATAAATCGGTATTTCTTTTCCCACTTCTTTGGACTCCATCGGCTCTCAAAATATGACCATGTCTCATTAATATGCCGCCATCATATCCTTCCCTGTATCATCCCCTTGAGTTCCACAAACCGCTCAAAGGGCACCGATATTGTGAACTCTATGCCCTCCCTAT
>JBKBUB010000290.1:0-727 GCA_046290925.1 Thermodesulfovibrionales bacterium
TGATGTTGATATTATTCCTATTGAAAAGGCTGACCCTGCGATGATGGCAATAGCAGAGGAAAAGGGCGTTGAGTTAAAGTAAATCTAAAACGGGACGGTTCTCTTTAAAGGTGGAGGAAGACACAAAGGTGTATAAATAGAGCAGTTACATAACATATGCCTGCGGAAAAGGGATATGCTTCTTGAGCATCCAGTCTATCTTCAGTTATCAGAGAATAAAAGAAGAAATATAGAGTCATCAAACCAGATAAATTAAATCACGTCGGTGTCTGACCGTAACGAAGAAGGTTCATTACCGTCTCATCAGGCTTGGGTAAACCTGCTATCTTCCATGCAACGATAGGGTCTAAGAACTGCTCTTGAATGCAATCCTTTGGCTGATGAACATTCTTGCATACCGCATTAAGGATTGGAAAGAAGTTATACTGCTTATAATAATCCCTGATAAACCTTATTATATCAAGCCTCTCCTTTGTTAGTTCCTCCACCCCTTCCCTCTCAGCAATTGCGCAGGCAACAGCCTCATTCCAGTCATTAAAATCCCTGAGATAACCCTCATCATCGACCTCAATCTCTCTTCCTGAAACCTCAATAGATGGCATATAACACCTCCTGTTAGATTAATTCCCTGATCTCTTTCTCCCCTTCCTCCATTTCCCTTTTCTGCTCTTTATCAAACATGAGAAGCAGGGTCTGAAACTCCCCAACATGGGTCTTTTCCTCCTTT
>JBKBUB010000291.1:0-696 GCA_046290925.1 Thermodesulfovibrionales bacterium
TGTTGAATTCAAAAAAAGATTGATACTTCCCACACCTGAACGAGTTATACAGAATAGGAACCCTGATGACCTGCTCTACAGAGTTTTTAAATAAACTCCACTGGTGAAAGCTAAATATAGAACTTCTCTCCACCTTTAACAACTCCCGTTCATGGCTTACCATCTGATTACCCGGGCTCTTCAGGATGTATGAGCAAATTGCTACACCTGTCAATTATGAGGAAACAATACCTTTTCGAAGAGATTATTTTTGAGGAAACGGGCCTGCTTGACTTCCAGTTTATTATTTATTATCATGTATTGGCAATAATTGATATATATGAATAAATGATTACGACTATGGATAAATGGCTAACACTTAAACAGATAGCTGAATATCTGCAAATGAGCATATCTTCAATCTATAAAATGGCTCAGACTGCAAAATTCCAGCTTATAAGGTGGCAGGCAGTTGAGATTTAGAAAGGAGGAAATAAATGTTTGGGTCAAAAAAAGAAAGGCTATAAGGCAAAAGAATAAAAAATAAAGATGAAACTAAATCAAGCTCAAAGAAAACTTCGAGAGCGAATCATTCAATCATTAAAAGAACAGGGATTCAAAATAAATCCTCATGTGAGACCAGCGGGATATGGTAAAACAACATACCGTCGGATTCAACAAAAAGCAAGGATCAAACAATTATCTTTGCATAGAAAT
>JBKBUB010000292.1:0-297 GCA_046290925.1 Thermodesulfovibrionales bacterium
CAAACCGGAACGATGGGAAAGCGGTCTCCCTGCCCCCGGCCACTTGCTCGTCGATCGGATGCGTGTATCGGAAGTGATCGCGGGCAGCTACAGTAATAGTAATCTTGAGCACATAATACACGTAGAAAGGGGTCGGGCCCTGTGCGACAGAACCCTGTGAACCCCGCCAGGTCCGGAAGGAAGCAACGGTAAGCGGTCCGTTCTGGGTGCCGCAGGATCACCTGGCCCCGCTCACGTATCTCGTATCGAAGGATACGCCGCATATCCCATGAAACATCCTGCATAACGCGATGGGTC
>JBKBUB010000292.1:307-689 GCA_046290925.1 Thermodesulfovibrionales bacterium
CATCCGCGAGATCCGCGTGGTGAGGAACGAACGACGTACGATGGATTACCAGGTCTCCGCTCGTAAATACCGCCCCAGCACGTTCGCTGAGGTGATCGGCCAGTCACATATTGTTCGGACGCTCCTGAACGCAGTCTCGACCAAGCGCATCGCTCATGCCTACCTGTTTTCCGGGACTCGGGGCGTCGGAAAAACCACCGTCGCTCGTATTCTGGCCAAGGCCTTAAATTGTGAGCAAGGCCCCACGGGCCATCCTTGCAATCACTGTGCGAGCTGCCTTGAGATCGCTCAGGGGAGTTCCGCCGACGTCGTGGAGATCGACGGTGCCTCCAACACCAGCGTGGACGACGTGCGGGAGATTCGAGAGAACATCAAATTCATG
>JBKBUB010000293.1:0-688 GCA_046290925.1 Thermodesulfovibrionales bacterium
GCGAATAGCGGAAGATAGGAAATAAGAGGTGGAGATTGCGAGGGCGGTCGACTAACCGTAAAGCGGTAGGGGTTCAAGATTTTGAACCCCTACTAATGACAACTTATACTGCCAATATCCTAAGTAGGAGGCTATGATGAACATCGATAATTGGATGAATAGACCCATAAACGAGGACTGGATCATCTGCGACCACTGCAAAGGAACGGGTGAACTTGAGATTTGCAGTATCTGTAACGCAGACATAGCGAGCTGTGATCTATGTGAGTTATATCCCTGGGAAGATACGCCCCTAATCGAATGCTCTTACTGTGATGGCTTAGGCTATTTGGTGAGATATTACTGAATAGGCTATAGAAACTTCTATTTCCACTTACGAAGTGGCAATGACACTTACGAAGTGGATGTAGTGGATGTTTATTACTGAATAGGAGGCAAGGACAATGAGCAAGATATACATAATCGAAGGCGGGGCTGGCACAGGCAAATCATCCTATCTCAGGGATATGCAGCAAAGACTCCTCGATGAGGGCAAAACGGTCTTTTATATCAACGCCCCTGACTACATAGGGACATGGTTTAAAGACTATGTTCCTCTGCCCTTTAAAAGGGCAGAGGCTTTGGTAAACTACTTTCTCAATACCCTGCCAGAGACCTTTTATCTCCTCATAGATAACGCCGATGCAAT
>JBKBUB010000294.1:0-290 GCA_046290925.1 Thermodesulfovibrionales bacterium
TTGAGCAGATCCTCAATCTGTCCTTTTACCGAAACCTTTTCAGATTTCAATTTTTCTATTTCCTCGTTCTTTTCGTTCAGTAGTATCTCGAGCTCCCTAACCCTTCTTTCGAGGGCCTGTTTTTCCTCCTTAAGGGTTCTTACCCTGTTTATTGCATCGGCTATCTTTTCATCAAGGCTCCTTAGTCTCTCCAACTTTCTTCCCTCCTTTTCATAGAATAATGTGCTGCCATCTCGATCGAAATCAAAGAGGTTTTCAATTCCTATATTTCCTGATACGATTGATCTTTA
>JBKBUB010000294.1:298-564 GCA_046290925.1 Thermodesulfovibrionales bacterium
ATATAGCATTCATTTATAATCCCAAACATTGCAAAAATTAGCCTATCGTTCATAGCTCATAGTTCATCTCATAGTATGAGCTAAGAGCTAATTGCTATGAGCCAAGAGCTATGAGCTAAATTAAGGTAATGTTTACCGATGTTTTTTTGTAAAGGTCAGGTAATTGAGATATGTTGTTAATACCCTCTTTACATAATTTCTTGTTTCATCATAGGGGATGTCCTCTATAAACTCATCAGCCGAACTGTAATTCCCCCTTGTCACCC
>JBKBUB010000295.1:0-551 GCA_046290925.1 Thermodesulfovibrionales bacterium
TTAAGGGAGAGATTATTGACCCAAGGGACTTTGATCTCGGTGAGGAGTGTATTATTGAACTATCAGGGATTAGAGAACCCGAGAGATTTGTTGTGAATGACAATCTCATTATCCCTCCCAGGGAAGGCGTTAAGGCCGAGATTATTAAGGGGCCGAATATAAGAGAGGTACCAGTAAAAGAGCCTTTGAAGGACAGTATCGAAGCTGAGGTCCTCTTAAAGCTGGGAGACAATATAACGACGGACGACATAATGCCTGCTGGTTCTAAGGTCTTGCCTTTTCGCTCCAACATACCTGCTATCTCTGACTTTGTCTTTGAAAATATTGACAGCTCCTTCAGCGAGAGGGCAAGAAGGGCAAAAGAAAAAGGCGGTGGCATTATCGTAGGTCATGAAAATTATGGCCAGGGATCATCGAGGGAGCATGCTGCTATTGCTCCTATGTATCTTGGCATTCAGGCCGTTATAGCTAAGTCCTTTGCCCGAATCCACAGGGCAAACCTGATTAATTTCGGGATTCTTCCTTTACTCTTTAAAAGAGAAGAGGATTAT
>JBKBUB010000296.1:0-545 GCA_046290925.1 Thermodesulfovibrionales bacterium
GTTATCTGGAAAGTTTTGTTTTTCTCTGCGGTACCTTTTCTGCTAAAGTAAGCTGAGGGAACACCAAGAGTTAGGGAGTCAGCGGAAGATTGTGGTGTGCATGCCCTGAACCGAAGGGGAGGGGAAGCCTAAACATCTTCCAAGACACCCACTTTTAGACCTTGCCTCGCAAGGCTTATAGCAGTAAGGTATCGCGGGGAGTAATGATCTTTGAAAACATGGGTAGGCTTTAAATGAGTTTGCTTTGAGAGTTTGATCCTGGCTCAGAGCGAACGCTGGCGGCGTGCCTAACACATGCAAGTCGAGCGGAGTTAATTCTGTAGCAATACAGGATTAACTTAGCGGCGGACGGGTGAGTAACACGTAGGTGACCTACCCTCAGGAGCGGGATAACCACTGGAAACGGTGGCTAATACTGCATAAAGTCATGGGATTAAAGGCCTATGACCAAAGGGGAAACCCGCCTGGGGATGGGCCTGCGGCCTATCAGGTAGTTGGTAGGGTAAAGGCCTACCAAGCCTGAGACGGGTAGCCGGTCTGAGAGG
>JBKBUB010000297.1:0-521 GCA_046290925.1 Thermodesulfovibrionales bacterium
TCCACGAGAGTGGACACCTTCGAGCTCGCGGTTGTTCGACCTCGGTCGGGCCACTGCGGCTTATCATGGCCGGGACCTGCGATGGGGCGTTCGTGAACCCCGCCAGGTCCGGGAGGAAGCAACGGTAACGACTTCCTCATGTGTGGGTCCCGGCCCTCCTACACTTTGTCGTCGCGCTCGTTCCGTGTTCTCGCTGCCCAGGGCGGCCACGGAGGGCCGCGCCTACCGTGGTGGCGCTCGCCTCGAGTCCGCCCTTGCGGTCCGTGTCCGCGCGATTCATCGCGCCCTCGTTGCTCGTGACAGGGTTTCGCCCCGGTGCCGCATCTGTTATGAGGCGCCCCGGAGGTAGACCTTGGCCTATCTGGTACTGGCCCGTAAGTGGCGGCCTCGAGGCTTCGACGCCATCACGGGCCAAGAGCACGTCACACGCACGCTGAAGAACGCGATCCTGCAGGACCGTGTCCACCACGCCTTCCTCTTCTGTGGGGCGCGCGGTGTCGGCAAGACCTCGGCGGCGCGTG
>JBKBUB010000298.1:0-511 GCA_046290925.1 Thermodesulfovibrionales bacterium
TAATGGAACGACCCTGCACGCTACATCAAGGACCTTTTTGACATCGCTGATTGCCCTAAGTGCATCATCCCTCGTGTATTCTTCAGAGGGTATAAAATCAATATCTCCATAGTAGTCCAGGGCGTACTTCTTTATCTTCTCAATTAAACTGTAGTATCTCTCCCTGTAGCCCATCTTTATCCAAACGTTGCAAAAGTTAGCCTGATATTTTAGTGCGACCGTGCGACCGAACGACAGAGCGACAGAGCGCTGTGCTACAGTGCGACAGTCTATAAGGAATATTTAAATTTCCATAAATACTCTCGCTCTATCGCTCTGTTGCACTATTGCACTATAGTTCTGTCGCTCTATCGCCTTAAGCCCATTCACCCATTTATTTGAGCCCCGCACCCATCCCAGACAGAACGCCAGGAGGAAAGGCACGCCCTTACTCTCTGGGATGGGTGCGGGGCAGCCTCCAAATTTATGCAACTGCGGGTTTATTTACATGGCTACAGGCCAGAGACGCAGG
>JBKBUB010000299.1:0-505 GCA_046290925.1 Thermodesulfovibrionales bacterium
GAAACTCATTGTCGACCTTATCTATGAAGGGGGCATCTCAAATATGAGATACTCAATAAGCAACACCGCCCAGTACGGTGACCTAACGAGGGGTCCAAGGGTCATAACAGAGGAGACAAAGAAGGAGATGAAAAAGATTTTGAGAGAGATACAGGATGGAAGCTTTGCAAAGGAGTGGATACTCGAATGTAGGGCAAACAAGCCTGTCTTTAATGCCCTTACAAAGAGAGGGGAGGAGCATCCGATTGAGGCTGTAGGCGAGAGGTTAAGGGCAATGATGCCCTGGCTCAAAAAGGGTAAACTTGTGGATAAATCAAAGGCCTAAGTTGGGCATGAGGCTACAGGCTTAAGGCTGAAGATTTTTATCTATCTTTGGTTCAAAACCTTAAGCCTATTGCCTAAACCTTAATGTTGCATAAATTCGGAGGCTGGCAAGCCTCATGCTCTTGGCTCATAGCTCATAGCTATGAACTATGAACTATGAGCTATGAACTATTAACCAAAT
>JBKBUB010000029.1:0-10190 GCA_046290925.1 Thermodesulfovibrionales bacterium
AGATAAGCATATGGGCTGTCTTTCTATCCGCATTGGGGCCACATTTTTCAAATCTCGAGTGCTTCAGGAATTCTGTTAATGTCTCTGTAAGGGCAGTGGCAAAACTCTTTTTATAATTGCTTCCGTTTATCTTCTTCATGCCGTTCCAGAATCGGCTGAGGCTTGAAATATATGTTAGACCTGCAAGGCCAACAGCGATGAAAAAGGTTATCTCGATATAAGAGATGGGAAACATCTTTGAATAGACGATATCTCCTTCGGGTATACCGAGATGACCTGTAGAGCCGAGGATTATGATAAATAAAACAACAGGGATCAATAGGGCAAGTATGGTCATCTTTGGCTGGGTAACTATCTTACCCATGAAGGATGGAACCGAGTTTTCCTCGATAAACTTCTGTCTAACCGTTGAAAGGACATCGCCGGGTCTTGCCCCTCTTGGGCAATATTTTGTACAGTCATTACAATTGTGACAGAGCCAGACATCAGGATTACTTACAATCCTCTCCTTCAAACCCCACTGAGCATAAATCATCTCCTTCCGCGGGAAAGGTCTTGAATCAGGCGTCACCTTGCAGACAACAGAGCATGTGGCACACTGATAGCATTTTTTCAGCGTTTCGCCTCCGCTGTCTATAAGGTCTTTAACAAAACCAAGATCAGGCTTAATTACCTCTTGAGCCATCTATAATCCTCCTCAATATTAAAAGAAGATTAGAAGTTGAGAAGATTAAAAGATTTAACTCAACCTCTTAACTTCTTAAGTTCCTATCAGAATCCCTTAAACGGATTCGGTCCCAGTTCCTTTACCCTCTCTATATAATCATTTATCATGTCAGGGAGCTTATCATATTCTGTTATGGCAACCTGAAGCATCTGAACCCTTTCTGCCTCGAGCTGGAGCTTATTCAATGTCTCTCCAACCTTACTAAATCTGTAGTTTGCCAGTTCGCTTCCCTTCACAAAGTGACACTGATAATTTTCTCCAAATTTACATCCCAGTAGTAATACTCCATCTATACCCTTTGATAAAGCATCAGCAACCCAAACAAGGTTCATTCCACCAAGGCATCTCAATGGTATGAACCTGATAGATGGGTCTATCTTCTTTCTCTGCAGTGCAAGTGTATCCAGGGCAGGATAGGCATCATTCTCACAGACGAGACCAATAAACCTGAAGGTCTCCTCATCAGGGGATTCAACAGATTTTAACATCGAACCTATTATGTCAACGCTGTAATCCTTAAAAGAGACTATCCTCTCAGGACATGCGCCCATGCAGGTTCCACAGCGTCTGCATCTGTTGATCTTATAATATGGTATACCCTTTTCATCCTCATCTATAGCTCCAAATGGACACTCTTCGGTACATCTCTTACAGGCTGTGCACCTGAGTAGTAAAGGGTCAGGGAAGGTTATATCCCATGCCCTGGGATGAACCGCCATTCCCCTTGCAACATGGTCAAGGCATTGAATAGCCTTAAAGGCAGCACCAGCAGCATCATCCTGAGCCTCTGACATGTCCATGGGTCTTCTCACTGTGCCTGCTGCATATATGCCTGTCCTCCTCGTTTCATAGGGAAAACAGATGAAATTCGAGTCTGCAAATCCCTGGGCACCTTCGAGAGGTGGGATTTCTGGCCCCTGTCTGTAAGATAGATTGAGAATAAATTCAGGCTTTGGTGTTTCATTTAAATACTTTGTCTTTGCCTCATCACCCTGGGCAGCAGCCTTTGTGAGACCCTCGAGATACAACTGAGGCTCCCTCGTGGTAGGTATCATACCTGTTGCAAGGACAACAAGGTCTGCCTCAACCCTAACCTTTTCTCCGAGGAGACTGTTTTCCATCTCAACATAGAGTGTTCCATTGCTACCTTCACTCACCCCTGTAACATCTGCCTTTGTGAGCATTACACCAGGGTCATTCTGTGCCTCCTTGTAATATATCTCGAGCCTTCCTGGGGTCCTTATGTCCTTATAAAAGACCATTGCCAGGGCGTCCTGATTCTGCCTGACATAACGAGCCTGTTTCAGTGATGTGGCACAACACATTGAGGAACAGTAGGGAAGATGATTCGGATCCCTCTGCCCTGCACATTGAATAAAGGCTACCTTTTTGGCCTCTTTTGCATCTGACGGTCTTAGTATCTTACCATTATTTTTCTTAGCAATCTCCTCAAATTCAAGGTTTGTGACAACATTTCTGTATTTTCCATATCCGAGATAATCGAGCTTCGAGGCATCATAAGACTTCCATCCTGTTGCAAGCACTATTGCACCTATCTTTATTGTCTCTGTTGCACCATTTGAAGAGATAGTGACATCGTACAATCCTGGCTGCCCTTCTGTCTTTTCTATCCTCGATGACTTAAAGACCTTTATGTTTGAATTACCCTCAACCTCTTTTATGATCTTATCTATTTCGGTATCGACAATGAGTGGTTTATTGGTTACCTCACCTGCTGGGATCTTTTTATAAAGTTTTCTGGCAAAACCTCCGAGTTCCTGTTCCTTTTCAACAAGCACAACCTTATACCCTGCCCTTGCTGCCTCAAGGGCTGCTGTCATCCCAGTAACTCCGCCACCTATTACAAGAATAGTATTATTAAGATTCTCCAGGATATTTGGTTCAGGTAGGTCTCCCTTCTTCAGCTTTATAATCCCCATGGTTAGATAATCTTCTGCCAGAGACTGTGTCTCCTCATCATTCGGCTCATGGGTCCAGACAACAAATTCCCTGAGATTTACCCTCTCTGTTATCGTGCCTGGAAAATCGAACTCCTCAAACTTAACCCTCGGTGAACAGGCAGCTATCGCCAGGGCATTAACTCCCTCGTTCTTCATATCCTCTTTAATGAGATTTATCCCATCAGGGCTACAGAGAATGTCATGGGTCTTACAGATAGGTATGCCCATGCTCTTTGTGGACAAATCGACAAGCTTATCTATATTTACACCTTCTCCAATCCCGCAACCTTTACATATGTAAACGCCGAATTTCTTTTCCATTCCTACCTCCTCAGGCTCTGTAAACCTTTCATGACTGCTGAAGTAGCATCCTGCGCTGACCTAACGACATCAACAGGATTCTTTGCGGTACCTACTGCATAAATCCCATTCTTTGCAGAATCCACAAAGCCCTCGGCAGTGCATGATATATCCTTTATGTTTTTATAATTCTTTGTTGATGGCTCCATACCTGTTGCCAGGACCACCATGTCAAAGCTCGCCCTAATCTTACCGCCACCATAAATGTCTTCAACCTCCACTATAACATCACCCGTGGCAGGGTCCTCCGAGATGCCAGCAACCTTTCCCTTAGTCAGTGTTATATTCTGGTCTTCCTTAGCCTTCCAGAGAAATCTATGCTCATAAAGTCCTGGTGTCCTCATATCTATATAGAATATCTGTGCCTTTGAGTCAGGATACTGTTCTCTTACATACATCGCCTGCTTGAGGGATGCAAGACAGCATATATAGGAGCAGAAGGGGAGGTGGTTCTCATCCCTCGAGCCCGCACACTGAACAAATGCGATATTCTTGACCTCTTTCCCATCAGAAGGCCTTACTATCTTACCCCCAGTCGGCCCATTTGCGGCTGATAACCTTTCCATCATCATATTTGTGATTACATTCTTTACCTTTCCAAATCCGAGATTATCCATTCTTGTTGCATCATAGGGATTCCAGCCTGTTGCCATAATTATTGCACCGACCTTTAAACTAATCGTTTCAGGTTTCATATCGAGTTTTACCGCATCATACTTACAGGCCTCTTCACAGGCTTTGCAGTTAGGGGCACAGGCCTTTCTGTCAATAACATACTGAAGGGGAAAGGCCTGATTAAAGGGCAAGTAGGCCGCCTTCGTCTTGTCCATACCAAAATTGAAATCATTGTCCCTAAATGATGGACAGGCCTGGGCACAGGCATCACAGGCAACACATTTTTCATTAACATACCGTGGGTTTATCTGAATCGTTACATCGAAGTCTCCTTCTTCTCCCTTCACATCCATAACCTCGGCTAAGGTGTAATAAGTAACCGAAGCATTATTCTTTATCCTCTTAAACTGTATCTCAAGCCCGCATGTAGGTGGACAGAGTTTCCAGAAGTATTTATTTAACTGTGCAACCCTTCCTCCTAAATAGGGGTTCCTTTCAACTATTACGACCTCACATCCTGCCTCAGCGGCCTCAACCGCTGCTGTGAGCCCGCTGAACCCACCTCCTATTATCAACACTCTTTTATTTTCCGCCATCTTGTCCTCCATCATTAGTGATGCGTAATTCGTGATGCGTAATCAGTATGAGTTAACCCGAAAAATACGTTTAAGATAATGCAGATGTTGCGAGAAAATTTATTTTTCGATACCTTTGGGTGAATAGGTGAATGGGTAAATAGGTGAATGGGCTTTTTAACCTCTTTAATCTCTTCACCTATTAACCTCTTCACCTCTTCACCAAATAAAATCATTGGTTAAATAAATTTTTGAGCAATATCTGCATTATTTTAGTTAAACTCCCATTACGCATTACGCATTACGCATAATTATAGTAGGGGAGGGCATATGCCCTCCCCTGATTTTTACTGGAACAACTGGACATAGGGCTCTTTTCTGAGAGTCCACTCATCCTTTTCCGCATCGTATTTAGCGATTGTAAAGGCCTTCCAGTTGTCATCATCAATGAAGTCTTTGTCTGCCCTGTAGTAGTATCCAGGATACCTGGATTCCTCTCTGAAGAGTATCGACCTTGCATGAGCCTCGGCAGTGATGACCCTGTGGTAGTTCTCCCAGCACCTGAGGAGGTCGTGCAGGTTTGCTGCTGCGAGTTTGTTGGCATCCTCTTTAAGGAGCTGGAGCCTCCTTAGACCCTCCTGGATCATTGTAGCAGAGGTCTTGAACCAGACGCTAACACCCCCAAAATACTCGTCAGCTATCTTCATAAGCCTCTTCTGATACTGATCAGGTTTAATGAAATAGGGGTTAACATTTATGTGGTAAGGAGATGTTGTATAGGTCTTATACTTCTCATATACCTCGAAGGGCAGGTATATCTCTGCTATGAGTTCGTCGATCTTCTCCTTTATGGTAGGCTTGAAGTCCATGTGGTCAAGGATATAGGCGATCGCTGACTTACCTGCAATCCTTCCCTCGGCATGAGAGCCTGATGAGAATTTGTGGCCTGAGGCACCACAGGTATCACCAGCCATAAAAAGGCCATTAACTGTTGACATCCTGTTATAACCCCATGACCAGTGGGCAGGTGCTCCTGGTATGTCGCCCGGACCGCTTACCCAGAAACCAGCGCAACCAGCATGAGAGCCGAGGAAGTAAGGCTCTGAAGGAATGATCTCCGATGGGACCTTATCAGGCTCGATGTTGTTTGCAGCCCACATACCTGCCTGACCGATCGTCATATCGAGGAAGTCTTCCCATGCCTCTGCCTCAAGGTGTTTTACCTTCTTTGCACCTTCCTTTTCACCGAGCTTCTCCTTAAACTGCTTGCTGATGGCCTCCATTGCCTCATTCGTCCACATCATGATAGGACCTTTTCCGCGAAGCATTGCCTCCATCATGAGGTGGTTTCTGATCGTTGTGCCCATTATATCGACATATTTACCGTATTTCTTCTTAGCATCAGCAATATATTCCTGGTTTGCACAGTAGTCATCCTTATTGGCATCCGTTGCCTTTGCCTTAAAGAAGAGGAACCATGCACCAACAGGGCCATATCCGTCTTTGAATCTTGCAGGGACAAACCTGTTCTCCATCTGGACAAGTTCAGCACCCGCAAGAGCACCCATAGCATATCCAGAACCTGAGTTCCAGACCGGGAACCATGTCCTACCCTGTCCTTCACCAACGGAACGGGGTCTAAAGACATTTACGCAGCCGCCAGGCACAAGCAAGATTGCCTTTGCCTTAAATACATAGACCTTGTTTTCACGGGTGCTGAAACCAATAGCACCACAAACAGTATTAGGCTGGTTGGCATCCATAAGAAGCCTTGTTATAAAGACCCTCTCAAAATGGTTCTGTGCAACGCCTGTGGCCTCTCTGTTCGCCTGTAAGGCCTTTTTTGCAGCCTCTGCAACTATAACCTTATAGGACTCACCATTTATCATTATCTGCCACTTACCTGACCTGACGACCACGCTCTCCCTTTGAGCATCGTCTTTACAGTCCTTAAGCATAGGTTTTCCTGCATCCCTTGCCTGGAAGCCATCGAGGGAGAAACCATCATCGCCCTTCTTCCAGATGGGAAGTCCCCATTCCTCGAATTTATGAACGCTATCATCAACATGCCTTCCCAGGTCAAAGACGAGGTCTTCCCTAATAATACCCATGAGGTCGTTTCTGACATACTTGACATAATCCTCTATCTTGTTACCACCCATGTAGGTATTTATAGCAGAAAGACCCATAGCAACGGCACCACTACGGTCTGTTGCTGCCTTGTCAACAAGGGTTATCCTTATCTTTTTTGGATTTGCCCAGGCTGTTGCTTCATAAGCAGCACCACAACCTGCCATACCACCACCAATAATGAGAAAATCTGTCTCATGCTCCACTACGGGTGGCTTTTCACAGTATGAAAAAGTACAAGTTTCTTTTTCCATTATCACACCTCCTTATTTTTTAAGCCTTTTTGGCTTCATAATTGAAGTAGCCAGGCTGTTTTATCTTTGAATAATCAGGCTGTGGCTGTCCAGCATAGGGATCAACCGAACCCTCTGCAGTCAACCTTATGGGGAATTTGAACCTCTTCAAAACCCCGTTTCTGAACTTAATCGTCCACATGATTGAGTCAGTCCCTCTCATTGGATAGACGCTACCGCCAAGGGGGATATAGTCTGCATAACCCCTTACCTCAATAGCCTGCTGAGGGCAGATCTTCACGCAGTTATAGCACTCCCAGCACTGGTCAGGCTCCTGGTTGTAAGCCTTCATCTTTTCCCTGTCGAGGGTCATAAGGTCGTGAGGACAGATATACTGACAAGCAGTCTTGTCCTGCGCCTTACAACCGTCACACTTCTCGGTAATCACATAGCTTGGCATAACTTTAACCTCCTTACTTAAAAAGTTATATTCAAATTGGCCTTAAATTAAGGCCATCAGTGGACTAATCCTCACCCCCTCTCTCCAGAGGCTACAGGCAGAAGTAGCCTTAGTTTCTACCTATTTCTGAGATTTTATAAACTCACCAATTATATTCAGGCTTTTTCTTTCAACAACGAGGTCGAATATCTTATCCTTTACAGCCCTTGGCAGAAGCTCAATGCTCTTTGTTGTTGCGCTATCATACTTTGCCATAGGGAATAACTTGAGAATCGCATCCCTTTCCTCAGCATTTGTGGGAACCTGCAAGACCTTCAATCCAGCAAGCATCTCCTTGCACATTCCAGCGAGACCTGCCTTTTGAAGCTTTTCGAGTCTCTCCTCATTTATCCATATATTTATTGGATAAGTTTCTTCTGCCATCTTTCCCTCCTATTCTAATGGTTCTATGGTAAATACTGGTGTTCTTTTTTCGAGGTATTCCTTTGTAACAAAGGCGGAGCCAAAACCATATTTTTCAGCCGTCTCCATAATCACATCAAAGACCTCAGGACGGTATATCAATCTCGGTGGTTTCACACCATCTATGATAATGCTCCTTACAACGGTACCGCTGAACTTCTGCCACTCTTTTTTGTGGTCACAGAGACCCTCGTTAGTGATCTCGCCACAATGAGGACAGTAAAGCCAGTTCATTGAATATGTGGGTGTAATGCGTAACTTATCCTTAACCGACTCTAAAAGGTGGTGTGCATCATAGGGGCCATAATAAGTTCCAACTCCTGCATGGTCCCTACCAAACATATGATGCGTACAGCCGAGGTTTGTTCTTAAGGCAGCATGAAATATCGCCTCCTTCGGCCCTGCATATCTCATGTCCCAGAGGGTACAGGAGGTCATATGGTTATGCTCACCAAAATAACCGGCAGTCCTCAGCCTGTCATGGGTCAGTATGATCGCCTCATCAATATAGTCACCCTCTCTCTTCTCACCTATAATAGCATTGACTAAAACCCCAACAAGGGGCTTCTCTATTGGCAACTCTCCATAAGCCTGAAGCCATGCTCCCTTACAGAGCCACTCATGGCCTGTATGGGGAACATTCCTCGTTTGGTGATTTACTACCCTGACCCATCCCTTTTCTCTAAACCTCTCCCTCATCTGCAATGGTGTTAGCCAGAATTTTGTAAAGGGTTCATTTATCTTGGGTGGATTTAGAAGGGTAATCTTACCACCAAGGAATTTATCCTTGTAAGCGTAAGTCCTCTTAACACCAGGATGTTTCTCCTCTGTTGTGCCATAAACAGCCATCGCCATCTCTTTCTTATCGTAGGTGAATATATCAGTTATATCAAAGATGGCGAGGGGATTGCCTGTATATGTTAGGATTACGGTCTCATTCTTCTCTATACCTTTTGCCTTTAACTCCTCATCAGAGATATCAAAAATGATAGGGATGCTCCAGACCGTCTTACCATCGGCTAAGGTCATGTTTTTACAAACTGCCTCTACATCAGCCTTTGTCATGAAGCCTTCAAGAGGTGTGAAAAAACCATAGGCGATATCAATTACCTCTGTAGCGATCTGCAAACGGACATCGATCTCCTTTGCCTTTGCTGCCCTCAACTCCTTAAGCCTCTTGATGGCCGCATCCTTTGGCATCACCCTTTCTACTATCTCTTTTCCACCGTGACCGATATTTTCCATAACAACCTCCTGATTAAAAATTTTCTTTAGATACCTAAGACCTTGCAGATATTATTAAATATCTCATCAATACTACCTGTCCCTTTAACAGACTTAAGAATACCCTTTTTACCATAGTATTCTATAAGAGGAGCGGTCTGAGAATTATAAACCTCAAGTCTCTTTTTGATCGTCTCCTCCTTATCATCATCCCTCTGAAAGAGTTCTCCCCCACATTTGTCACAGATACCTTCTTTTTTAGGGGGATTAAAATAGATATTATACATCTGACCGCAAGACTTACAGGTTCTCCTGCCTGTGAGTCGCTTCATAAGGTCATCAAAGGGGACATCTACGCTTAAGGCTGCATCGAGTGACATACCAAGGCCGCTTAGCATCTTATCAAGGGCTTCTGCCTGGGCCACATTCCTCGGAAATCCATCGAGTATATAGCCCTTCTTGCAATCATCCTGTTTAAGCCTCTCCTCGACCATACCGAGGACAACCCTATCTGGAACAAGTTCGCCTTTATCCATATAGGATTTTGCCTCTCTTCCGAGTTGAGTCCCTGCTGATACCGCTGCCCTGAGGAGATCACCTGTTGAGATTTGAGGAATGCCATATTTTTCGATGAGTTTTTTAGCCTGAGTCCCTTTTCCTGCACCTGGTGCACCGAGTAAAACGAGTCTCATAATCCCTCCAATAATCTTTTATACGCACTTATTGGATCAAAAATCCAACTTAATACCCCAACATCTTAAAAACTGGCAGGACCTAAAATAAAAAGGGTATTTTCCAAATCGAGAAATAATTTATGTCATGAGTCCAGATTTTTGCAAGAAAGAAATTAAAATTAGAAGATTAATTTTTCTTATAAAACCAATTCAGGATATAATCCCTTAATCTTTCGAGGGCCTTCCCCCTGTGGCTGAGTTTGTCCTTTTCGATGCTCTCCATCTCCGCGAAGGTCTTATTAAAGCCCTTCGGGAAAAATACCGGGTCATAACCAAATCCCCTCTCTCCGAGAGGTTCATACCCTATCGTTCCCTCTACATGGCCTTCAAAGACCTCAACCTTATCGTCAGGATTGGCAAGGGCAATGACACAGACAAATCTTGCCCTTCTGTCTTTTATATCCTTCATCTCCGATAGCAACTTTTCAATATTAGCCCTATCATCAGCCTTTTCACCAGCATAGCGGGCAGAATATACCCCTGGAGCACCACCAAGCGCATAAACCTCGAGGCCTGAATCATCGGATACAGCAATCTTACCAGTACACCTCGAGACCGCTATGGCCTTTTTTATCGCATTCCCCTCGAATGTTGTCTCATTCTCTTCAACCTCAGGACATTCAGGAAAATCATCGAGTGTATAAAGCCTCACAGGTATCCCCTCCAGGAGTCTCTGCATCTCCTCGAGTTTCTTCCTGTTCCTCGTTGC
>JBKBUB010000002.1:0-29532 GCA_046290925.1 Thermodesulfovibrionales bacterium
TGAATATGAAAAAGGGAAATTTGTGGTTATAACAGAAGAGGAAATGGAACATATTCCTATAAAGACATCAAAGAGTATTGATATACTGCGATTTGTTGATCCTCAAGATATAGACCCTCTCTATTATGATAGGTCCTATTATCTCGAGCCAGTGGAGGGCGGGGAAAGGGCATATGCATTGCTGAGAGAGACTATGAAGGCCTCAAATAGGGTAGCTTTTTCAAAGATAACCTTTAAGGAGAAGGAACATGTTGCAATTATTAGGCTTTATCACGACACGCTTATACTACAAACCCTTTTCTATTCTGAAGAGATTGTGAAACCCGAAACGCTCAATATTCCTAAGAAGATTGCCCTTGACCCAAAGGAACTGTCCTTGGCGCAGGAACTGGTCAGACATTTTACAGGACGATTCAATATAGAGGCCTATCATGATGAATACAGAGAATCCCTCATGGAACTTATAAAGGCAAAGATAGCGGGCAAAGAGATTAAGGTAGCCCCGAAGAGGGAGGTCGAGAAGGTTGTAAGCCTTATGGATGCCCTGAAGAAGAGCCTTGAAAAGAAGAGGAAGGCGGGCTAATCTTATCTATGTCTCTTAACCCCAATCTTCTTGCAATATCTATTGATTAAGCAGATACTGCACAAGGGCGAGATAGGTTTGCAAATGCCCTGTCCAAAGGCAACGAGAAGGCCATTGAGTTCGATCCAGTATCTTTCGGGCAATATCTTCCTGAGTTTTATTTCTGTCTCTTCAGGGTTTTTGGTCCTTACGAGTCCGATCCTGTTAGTTATCCTGTGTACATGGGTATCCACACATATGCCAGGTTTATTGTAACCGAGCGTGATTACAAGGTTTGCTGTCTTTCTCCCCACTCCCTTTAGTCTCAATAGTTCTTCAAGACTATCAGGTACTATAGAATCATATCTTTCAACTATGGCCTTGCTTAATTCCTTAATCCTTTTTGCCTTGACCCTGTAAAAACCAACAGGATATATAGCCTTCTGGATTTCATTGACACTTAGCTTTGCCATTTCATCAGGTCTCGATGCGAGCCTGAAGAGTCTTTCTGATGCCTCTCCTGTAGTTCTATCCTGTGTTCTGAGGCTCAGGATACAGGAGATCAATATCTTATAGGGGTCCCTTTCAGTTGAGGCCCTATCCTCAAGCCACGGAACGCGGAGGCCCTTCACCTGTTTCTTCAAAAGGGGCCAAATCTTCTCCCAGTTTCTTACTTTATCTATCACCACGGTTGTCTTTTCCCAAACGTTGCAAAAATTAGCCTATATCAATTCACCCATTGACCGCTTCTGCCAGATTATTTTTGGGCAAAAGTATTGTAAATACAGTGCCTTTGCCATATTCACTCTTCACCTCTATCCTTCCATTATGGGCATCAACAAGTTCTTTGACGATTGCGAGTCCAAGGCCGAGGCCTTCACTGAAAGACCTGTAAAACCTTTCGAAGATAAAGGGGAGTTCTTCCTGTTTTATTCCCCATCCTGTATCTCCAATCTCGATATAAGTATCCAAGTCCTTTACTCCAGCCTTTATCCATATCTTTCCATCTTGCCCTGTTGCCTTAAGGCTGTTATCAAGGAGATTTATAACAATCTGACTCAACCTTTCAGGATCTGCCGTTACCGTTAATCCTTCATCGCACTGAATCTCTGTAGTGATATTTTTATCCCTGAAGGCCCTATAAAATCTTTCCATTATGTTTTTCAGGAATTGATGGAGATTTATGGATTGTTTTCTTAGCGAAAGTGTACTTGCCTGAGCCTGGGCAAGTTCCTCTAACCCCTCAATGAGAAACTTAAGCCTGCTGATCTCTTCATTCAGGGACTGAAGACCTTCTTTGTTGATGGGTATTATGCCATCAATCATCCCTTCAATCTCCCCTTTTATAGCACTGACAGGTGTCCTCAGTTCATGGGCTATATTCGATATTAGTTTTTTTCTTAAGGACTCCTGTGTCTCGAGGCTTTTTGCCATACTGTTGAATGTTGCTGCGAGTCTTGCCAGTTCATCGGTGCCCGAGACATTGACCCTGCTTTTAAGATTTCCTTCACCGATGGCCTCTGCAGCAGTGTTGAGCCTTTCAATAGGCTTTGTAAGTCTCCTCGAAAAAATAATGCTCAGGATTATTGTAAGGCCTCCGATAATCAATAAGGAAAGGAGGAGAAACCTGTCAGACCTTTTGATATATATATTCTCTCTCCCTGTTTTAAGAAATCTTACCTCGAGGGAGCCAATCTCTTTACCGCCAAGGAAAAGGGGATAGGATACAAACTCATTTTTGTCTCTCCTTTCTCTGCCAAGACCTGATATCGCCAGTATCCTTCTCTTCATTAAAGGGGGGAGCATATTTGTGGCCTTCTCTGTATCAATTACTAACCTTCCTTCATTGTCGAAGACCTTCGTCTCAAAACCGAGCATCAATGCCCAGGTTATGTCTTCAGAGATAGCTTCAGCCTTCCATTTACCAAATTTTTCATAAGTTCCTTCGAGGTCAGCCGTCACCCAGTAGACTCGATCCTCAAGCTCTCCCTCCAAAAATTCCCTAAAATCCTTGATCATGAGTTCCCTCAATATCAGGGATGATGATAGGGCTATCAAAGAGATCGTTGAAAGGGTGATAAGGAGTTTTAGCCAGAGACTTTTAATCATCCCTCAAACCTATAAATTTATAACCGACACCATATATGGTAAGTATTAGGATGGGATTTTTAGGGTCTTCACCGAGTTTCTGTCTTATATTCTTTATGTGGGCATCAATACTCCTCTCGTAACCCTCAAAATGATAACCAAGGGCTTTATCAACAAGTTCCTCCCTCGTGAATACCCTATCAGGGGAAGAGGCGAGGGAAAATAAAACCTTGAATTCTGTTGGTGTTAGATTTACAGGAACTCCTCTCAATTTGACTTGATAACTCTGACCATCTATGATTAAAAGCCCCTTATTAAAGCTCATCGGCTTTATATAACCGAGGTCCGTCTTTTTTGCTCTCTTAAGGACAGCCTTTACCCTGAAGACAAGTTCTCGCGGACTGAAAGGCTTCACAACATAATCGTCAGCGCCGAGGGCAAATCCGGCCACCCTCTCTTCCTCTGAGGATTTGGCCGTCAGCATCATTACAGGGAAATCCCCCATGTCCTTTAGTTCCTGAAATACCTCTTCTCCACTCATATCAGGAAGCATGAGGTCAAGTATGACGAGTTGGGGCGGTTCTTTCATAGCATGCTCAATCGCATCCCTTCCCTTTTCAAAGAGAAGGACTCTGTAACCGGCTCCCTCGAGATACGCCTTAACAACGCGGCCAATCTTCCTGTCATCCTCAATGACAAAGATTAGATTCATATCACTGTTATTTTAACTCAAAGGTTGCAAAGATTAACATATTATTGGTTAACCTGAAAAATGCATTATTTGAGTTAATAGGTCAGAGGTGATAGGATAGTTATTCGTGATAGGTATTACCAAATTGAGGAATGAAAAATTGACTCTAAGGGCATCAAAATTTTATCATATTCAATGCTTAATCCAGAGAGACAGTTAGAGATAATAAAGAGAGGGGCAACAGAGGTAATACTCGAAAAGGAGTTGCTTCACAAGCTCGAGAGGTCTTGCAGGGAAGGCAAACCCCTCAGGGTTAAGGCAGGTTTTGATCCCACAGCACCGGATATACATCTCGGTCATACTGTCTTACTCGAAAAGATGAGACAGTTCCAGGAATTAGGCCATGAGGTGATATTCCTTATTGGGGACTTTACAGGCATGATTGGTGACCCCTCAGGGAAGAGTGAAACGAGAAAACCGCTGACAAAGGAAGAGGTTCTTGAGAATGCCAAAACCTACAAAGACCAGATATTCAAGATTTTAGACCCTGAAAGGACCATCATAGACTTTAATTCACGATGGATGTCGACATTGAGTATAGAAGACCTAATCAGACTTGCGTCCCATTATACCGTTGCAAGGATGCTCGAGAGGGAGGATTTCAAACAGAGGTTTATGAACCAGAATCCCATAAGTATCCATGAATTTCTCTATCCACTTATACAGGGATATGATTCTGTTGTCCTGAAGGCTGATGTGGAACTTGGCGGTACTGACCAAAGGTTTAACTTAGTAGTGGGAAGGGAACTTCAGAGGGAATATGGTCAGGAGCCTCAAGTCCTTGTACTCATGCCCCTTCTTGAAGGCTTGGATGGTGTGAAAAAGATGTCCAAGAGCCTCGGTAACTACATAGGGATTACAGAACCACCGAGGGAGATGTTCGGAAAGATAATGTCTATAAGTGATGAGTTGATGCTGAGATATTACGAACTCCTGAGCCGTATATCAATCGAAGAACTCATGCAATTGAAGAAAGATATAAGCAATGGCTCAGTTAATCCAAAAGAGATTAAGGAGAGGCTTGCAATAGAGATTGTTGAGAGATATTGGGGTAAAGAGGAGGCCCTGAAGGCAAAGGAGGAATTTGAACACATATTCAGGGATAAAGGTATGCCTGATGAGGTGCCAGAGATCGGGTTTCACTGGGATGGAGAGGATATATGGGTGCCAAAGCTGATGAAACTCACAGGTCTTGTGAACTCAACGAGCGAGGCGGTCAGGCTTATAAAGCAGGGCGCTGTCATTATAAATGATACGAAGGTAATTGACCCTGACAGGAAGATACCTGAAGGAGAATATGTCTTTAAGGTTGGTAAGAGGAAGTTTTTAAAGATCAAACCTATCTGAGAGCATTACCGACTTTATAATCTCATCAACCATTGCCTCGATTGTGGCCTTCTCAGGCATTATGTCAACCTTTAGCCCTCTTTTCTCGATAGCCTCTGCTGTGACAGGTCCGATAGCTGCTATCTTAACGCCCCTAAGGAGTTCCAGGGCCTCTTCCCCCATGACATCAATGAAATTCCTGAATGTTGCGGCACTTGTGAAGGTTGCTATAGTTATACGACCTTCTTTAAGGAACCTCTTTAATCTCTTTCCATGGAGGTCAGGTCTGACAGCCCTGTAAGTCGCAGGTGTATCTATATATCCACCGAGACTCCTGATCTTTTCAGGGAATATTTCCCTTGCAACCTCCGCCCTTGGCAGTAAGATCCTTAGATCCGCAATCTTCCCCACTTTTATAAATGCCTCGATCAATCCCTCAGCCCGAAACTCTTCAGGCACGAGGTCTACCTTAATGCCATACTTTTTTATCTCTTCTGCTGTCTTTGTTCCTATTGCACAGATCTTTAATCCCTTCAGGTCCCTGATATCCCTGTCAAGCTCAAAAAACCTCTTCAAAAAATACCTTACTCCATTTGCACTCGTAAAGACTATCCAGTTATATGAATCTATCCTACTGATGGAACTGTCAAGTTCGCTATAATTTGTCGGTGGCTGAATCTCTATTGTTGGCAGTTCGATTATCTCAGCCCCCATTTCCTCGAGCCTTTCGAAACCTCCTGAATGTTCTCTCGTCACCAGGACCCTCTGGCCGAAGAGTGGGAGTTTTTCATACCACTTGAGGGAATCCCTGAGCTTTACCACATCTCCAACGACAATAACAGAAGGGGGCTTTATCTCGTTGTCTTTTATATCTGATACAAGGTCTCTCAATGTGCTGACTATTGTCCTCTGGTCGGGCCTCGTTCCCCAGCGGATAACAGCAACAGGGGTATCAGGACTTCGGCCATTTTTTATCAACTTATCAACGAGGTTTTCTATATTCCTTATTGCCATAAGTATAACGAGGGTACCAACCCCTGTGGCGAGTTTTGACCAGTCAATTGATGACCTCTCCTTTGTGGCATCCTCGTAGCCTGGTATAACTGCAAAGGTTGAGGAATAAAGTCTGTGTGTTAAAGGGATGCCTGCATAAGCAGGAGCTGCAATGGCAGAACTTACGCCAGGAACTATCTCAAAATCAATACCGTTCTTGGCCAGCACCTCTGCCTCCTCGCCACCCCTTCCGAATACAAAGGGGTCACCTCCTTTTAGTCTGCAAACTATCTTGCCTTCCAATGCCTTTCTTACCATGACATCGTTTATCTCTTCCTGGGTCATCTCATGATGCCCGCCTCTTTTGCCTGCGTAAATAAACTCTGCATCATGATTGATGTAATTGAGTATCTGGGCATTGAGATGGAAGTCATAAATTACGACATCAGCCTTTTCAAGACACCTTAGACCCTTTACCGTTAACAGCCCTATATCTCCAGGGCCTGCACCGATGAGAAATACCTTCCCCTTCGAATTTTCTTTGACCTTGTTATTCATCGAATAATTTTATCACAGACTACCAAACTTTATCTCTGCCTCTGACCTTCTGATGTAAAAGGGAGTAAGCGTTACAGGGTCTGAAAACTCTCCTCGCAGTGCTTTATTCAGACCCAGAAAGGCGACAGATGATGCCATGGGGACGTCAGAATGGGATGGTGCAAAAAAGGCGTCTTTGCCTTTGAGTGCTAATATGGTCTCCCTGTAAAGCCCTGCCCCTTCTCCTGCAAATAACACAGGACCCTTTATATCCTTCAAAAGATCTTCAGGTCTCACTGATAATTCAGATATGACCTTCACAAATCGATCCCCTTCCCACTTATAAAGGCTGGTATAGACCTCCTTTTTTCTTGCATCGAGCATGGGACAGACAGGGTATTTACTGAAAGGAAAGTTCCAGGCAAAGGCATCTAAGGTTGGAACTGCCACGACAGGCTTCCCTGTTGCAAAGGCAAATCCCTTAACAGTGCTCAGGCCTATCCTGAGACCTGTAAAAGAACCAGGACCTATAGAGAGACAATAGGCATCGATCTCAGATAACTTCAGATTTGCAAGTCTGAGGGCTGAATCTATGCCAACCATCAATCTTTCCGAATGCGTTGCCTTTACATTGAGCCGTATCTCAACAACAATGCCTGCTTCATCCATTATGGCAACGCCGCCAAGCATTGTTGAAGTCTCAATGGCTAGTATCTTCACTTCTTATCTTCTCGGATGAGTCTCTCTGTAGTCAGAAGGTCTCTCTTCGAGACCTCTTTCACTCCATATACCCACTTTATTTTTATAAGCCATCTCCTGCGCCTTTCTCAATCTCTCCACATACCTAACATTTGGCGGTATTGTATAAAGAAGGGCATATCCACTTCTTACCATTTCCTCATTTATCAACCTTCCATCCTTCGTCCATAGATAGGCCAAGAGTCTTCCATACTTATCCCTTTCCTCAACATCTAATTCAATCCTGACACTTTTGTCTGTCCTTCTTATTATGTCCTGTAATTTCCTCTTTGCCTTCTTGCCCCATGGTTCTTGCCCGAGTTCAGGTGCATCTATCCCTATGAGCCTTATCTTCTCCTCCCTGCCGCCTATCTTTATGCTTACCGTATCTCCGTCATGCACAGTTATTACGCTTACGATACCATCCCTTTCAAATCCTGAAAATCCCTGATTTTTTAGTGATTCCTTCTTTGGCAGTTTATCTTGAAGTATAGTGATAAAAGCAATAATCAAGAATATAAGGATAACAACAGACTTAGGTCTGAAGAAGTAATCCCTTCTTTTCCTGCCATGTTCAAGACTCATAACAAAACATTATAACCTATTTAGTATGCAAGTGAGTTAGTCGATAAATCGGGGCTTTACAAAAGGACAGCATTCAATTATCATTTATGCATGAGGACATTAAGGGTTGCCCTTGCCCAGATAAATCCTACTGTCGGAGACCTCGAGGGCAATAGGGATAAGATAATCGAATACATGAAAAGGGCTATGGAATATGCGCCTGATATCATCGCCTTCCCTGAGCTTGCCATAACAGGTTATCCACCTGAAGACCTTCTCCTAAAGCCTCAGTTTATCAGGGATAACATAGAAATCCTCCGGGAGATAAAGGAAGAGGTCTGGGGTTCAACAGTTGTGGTTGGTTTTGTTGATAAGAAGGATGATATATTCAATGCTGCAGCCATAATCCATAATAAGAGAATAGTTGATGTATACCACAAGATGTATCTTCCAAATTACGGGGTCTTTGATGAGTTCAGGTATTTTCAGGCAGGGACACGTTCACCAGTCTATGAGATCGGTGATGTCACTGTGGGGGTCAATATCTGTGAAGACCTGTGGTATCCTGAAGGCCCTGCCCATATTCAACCTCTTTCAGGTGCAGAGGTACTCATAAACATAAATGCCTCACCCTATAATATTGGCAAGGCAGCCTTCAGGGAAAGAATGCTCTCAACGAGGGCAGCAGACAATGCAGTAATAGTTGCCTATCTCAACACCGTAGGTGGTCAGGATGAACTCGTTTTTGATGGACAGAGCCTTATCATCAATGAACAGGGTGAGACTATCTGTAGGGGTAAACAGTTTGAGGAAGATCTTATATTAGCAGACCTCAACCTCGATGCCGTCTTCATGAGGCGCCTTCATGACCCAAGGAGGAGGCAGAAACTCATAACCATTGAAAAGGTCGACAGGATTATAGTCACGAGGGAAAGGAGCAAAGGAGATAAAAAAACTCTGTTCCCGAAAGAGGCATCGACCTTAAAACCTGTGGAAGAGGTTTACAATGCCCTTGTCCTTGGAACGAGGGATTATATTCGTAAGAATAACTTCGGTGGTGCCGTTATCGGACTCAGTGGAGGCATTGATTCAAGCCTTGTTGCTGCCATTGCTGTTGATGCTATTGGCAAAGAAAATGTTCGATGCCTTTTCATGCCCTCTCCTTATACATCCAGGGAGAGCAGGGAAGATGCTCATAAAGTGGCTGAAAACCTTGGCATTGAGTTGATTGAGGTATCTATCTCTGAGATATTCAATGATTATCTCAAGGAACTCTCTTCTCACTTTAAGGGACTTCCACCAAACACAACAGAGGAGAACATACAGGCGAGGATCAGGGGTAACATCCTTATGGCCTTCTCTAATAAATTCAAGTGGATAGTCCTCACTACAGGCAATAAGTCAGAGATGAGCGTTGGTTATGCTACCTTATACGGTGATATGGCCGGTGGTTTTGCTGTTATTAAGGATGTACCAAAGACAATGGTCTATGAATTATGCCGATGGAAGAACGAAAAGGAGGGTCGCGTTATAATACCTGAAAGGGTCCTGACAAAGGAACCTTCAGCAGAACTAAAGCCCGATCAGAAGGATACAGACACACTGCCACCTTATCCTGTCCTCGACCCTATACTCAAGGCCTATGTAGAGGATGACAGGAGTTTTGATGAGATAATCGCCCTCGGTTGTGAGCCTGAATGTGTTGAGAAGGTACTGAGGATGATCGATAGCAGTGAATACAAGAGGAGGCAATCCCCACCTGGTATAAAGATAACACCCCGTGCCTTTGGAAGAGACAGGAGGTTTCCAATAACAAACAGATACAGGAGCTATTAACCCGGATGGTAAGGTATCTTTTAACCCAGATAATGCAGATATTGCTCAAAAATTTATTTAACTCAATACTGGTCATTCTTTTTATATCTCTGACATTCCATAATCTTTTCGGTGCGGAGAAGCCTGATATTCGGTTCAGGAAACAGCCAGAGATTCGACAGATAAAGCCACCCAAGCCTGTGAAGATAAAGCTACACAGGAATAATAAGGGGGAGTATTCCTGGGACATTACAGGAGACAATGTTGATGAGATAATAAAGGCGGACAGGAAGCTCAGAAAACTGCTCAAGGTTGAATAGAGATTTTACTTAAAAGGAGGTCATTATGGAGAGATATTCTATCAGAGAGGTTGTTGAACAGGCCCTCAGGACAGAGAGGCTCGGTTACGAGTTTTATACTACTATGAAGGAAAGGTTCAAGGATGACGAGAGGTTTACGAAGCTCTTCTCCACCCTGGCTGAG
This sequence comes from Thermodesulfovibrionales bacterium, assembly GCA_046290925.1. Lineage (GTDB taxonomy): Bacteria > Nitrospirota > Thermodesulfovibrionia > Thermodesulfovibrionales > UBA9159 > JBBIPQ01. The sequence goes on from JBKBUB010000002.1 coordinate 9,858, forward strand.
AAGGAACTCGCCCATGAAAAGAGGTTTTCAGAACTCCTCGGGATTATTAAGGACGAAGAGCCTGAAAACTGGGAAGAGGCATCGGAATATCTGAGGGCTATAGTGGAATCAGAATTTTTTCTCGGTAAGGATAAGGCCTTACCAGCACTTGCCCATGTCAAATCTATCGATGATGCCGTAGAATTTGCTATTGGATTCGAGAAGGAGACACTCCTTTATTTCTATGGACTCTTAGGCTCTGTTAAGGAGAAAGAGGTTATTGAGGAGATAATCAGTGAGGAAAAAAGCCACATAAAATGGCTCATGGCCTTTAAGGAGAGCTTTAAAAAATGACTGGTAGGGGTGTCCTCTACATTGTATCCACACCAATAGGTAATCTTGAGGACATTACCCTGAGGGCATTAAGAACGCTGAAGGAAGTCGATGTCATTGCTGCTGAAGACACAAGACATTCTGCGAAACTCCTTAACCATTATGGCATCAAAAAGCCTCTAATCAGTTATTGGAGAGAAAAGGAAAAGGCAAGGTCTGAGGAGATAATAAAGAGATTACAATCAGGCCAATCGGTTGCCCTTATATCTGACGCAGGGACACCTGGAATCTCTGACCCTGGTGAGGTCATTATAAGAAAGGCGCTGGATGAGGGGTTTGATGTCATCCCTGTACCAGGACCTTCTGCCCTCATAGCAGCACTCTCTGTCTCAGGCCTTCCCCTAAGGGAATTTACCTTTGTAGGATTTCTCCCTTCAAAGGATACGCAGAGGAGGAAGACCCTTCAGGAATTGAGCCTTGAAAAAAGGACAATAGTTTTCTATGATGCGCCACACAGGGTCATTGAGACCCTTAAAGATATGTATGATATCCTTGGTAACAGAAATGTTGCGGTCTTTAGGGAGATAACGAAGGTCCACGAGGAGGTCTTCAGGGGGCCTCTCGAAAAGGTTATCTCAGAAGTGAAGGGCAGTAAGGTTGCGGGCGAATTCGTTATAGTCATCGAGGGAAGGGGCAAAGAGGTGATTTCGGTTGAGGATGCCCTTAAAGAGGTATTGACCCTTATAAAGAAAGGGACAAGCAGGAAAGATGCTGTCAGGAGAGTTGCTGATACGTATGGATTAAGTAAGAGAGAACTTTACGAGAGGTCACTGAGGCATTAAATGGCAGGAGTTATTACGAAGGGAAGTATAAGGAGGTCTTACTGGCGTGAGCCAGTAGAAATTTATAACCGGGAATCCTGCCGGGAACTTCGATGCAATGGAAAGGGTTGAGATGGTAAGATATATTATCAATGTGCAAAGGCGGGATTATGGGCAGAAAAAAAGCAGTTGCAACCCTTGAAGAAGTCAAAGAAATACTCATCGAACATAAGAGCGAACTAATAGAGAAATACAAGATTAAAGAACTCGGTATCTTTGGCTCCTTTGTCAGAGGCGAACAGAAAAAGAGAAGTGATGTGGACATACTTGTGGAGTATTATGAAGTGCCAGATCTTTTTGAATTAATCGCCCTCGAGAGACATCTGTCGCGCCTTATAAGGAAAAAGGTGGACCTCGTAAGAAAAGGCGGTATACGAAAAGAACTTAAGGAAAAGATACTAAAAGAGGTTGTGCCTTTGTGAAAAGGGACTATAAGCTGTTTATTGCTGACATATTGGGAGCAATAGAAAATATAGATAGATTTATAGCAAATAAAGATTTTAAAAGATTTTTTATGGATGAGAAGACAAAAAGTGCTGTTGTTTGGCAGATACATATTATTGGTGAGGCTACAAAAAATATTCCTAAATTCATAAGGGATAGATATAAAAATCTTCCATGGAAGGAGATGGCAGGGATAAGGGATAAAATCAGTCATTTCTATTTTGGAATAGACTACGAGATAGTATGGAAGGTTATTAAAAAGAGACTTCCACAATTGAAACCCCAGCTTGAGCAGGTTCTTAAAGATCTTGAAGATGAAACTTAAACCTTTAGCGCTTGGCATCGGACTTGGGACTGTGTGGGGTATATCACTGTTTATAACAACCTGGGTCTCGTATTTCACAGGTTATGGAAGGCTTTTCTTACAAGTCCTTGCCCAGTCTATTTATCCTGGATACTCCATATCACCTTTTGGCAGTTTTCTCGGCCTCTTTTATGGCTTTTTCGATGGCCTTATAAGTGGTTTCTGCATAGCATGGATCTATAATAAAATGGTCAAGGGGTAAGGCGTGGCAAAGGTATATTTTGCTCCTGCAAGGGCTTTAAAGTGGAAATACGATGACAGCCTGCCAGGTAAACTTGATAGACTTCTTAAAGAGATTGGACTTCATAATTACTTCAGCCCAAAGGAATGGGTTGCTATAAAGACCCATTTTGGTTCACAGGGTGCACACAGGATTGTGAGGCCCGTCTTTCTGAGGAGGGTTGTTGAGGCCCTAAAGGAGATGGGGGCTAAGCCCTTTGTTACAGACACGGTAAGAATTCAGGGGCTCGATTACTTAGAGGTGGCAAATCAGAATGGTATAAATCATCTCTCTGTGGGTGCGCCTGTCGTCCTTGCCGATGGCCTTTATGGAAAGGACAATATAATGGTAAAGGCAGGAGAGATACTCGGCGAGGTCGCCGTTGCCTCCCTTATTTACGATGTCCCTGCCATGGTTGTTTGTAGCCATGTTAAGGGTCATATAAATGCTGGTTACGGAGGTGCCATAAAGAATGTTGCAATGGGTGGTGTGAGCGGCTCCCACAGGGATTGTGGCTGGAAGTGCGGAAGGGGTGCAATGCATACCATTGGAGAGGGAGACCTGATATGGGATAGTGAGAGATGCGAATTGTGTTATCAATGTGCAGAGATATGCCCACTGAATGCAATAGTCTTTGATGAAGGAGATCAGCTTGTCTGGGATGGTGAGACATGCTGGAGATGTGGCAGGTGTGTAAGGGTTTGCCAGTCCGAGGCGATTAACCTTTTAGGTGATGATGAGAGATTCATGCGTTCCCTTTCAGAGGCTGCAATGGCGGTGCTCAGCACCTTTGAAAGAAAAAAGGTCATTTATATCAACTTCCTTACAGAGATACAGCCTGAATGTGATTGCATGCCTGCTGCTGATGTTCCTGTTATTCAGGATAAGGGGATCCTTCTCTCCGATGACATAGTGGCTATTGAGCAGGCGAGCATTGATATGCTCCTTAATTCGAGGCCTTTGCCCGAGTCAGCGGCTTCCGAGGAAAAAGGAATCGAAAGGGACATCCTTTATGATCTCCATAAAAGGCCCTATTACATCCAGATTGAGGAGGCTGAAAGGCTGGGACTCGGCTTGAGGGAGTATGAGCTGATAACCATAAAAAAATAGCTGCTGTTCGTGGGAACTGAACAGCAGCTTAGGGGAGGTAACGAGGCGCTAAAATTAATTATATGATTACACAGATTGAGAAGTTTGTCAAGAGGAAAATATAGGAAAGCTATAAATTATAAATTTAGATTTATAAGTTTTTGTTATGTCCTGTATTCGGCATTGATCTTTACATAATCCTCTGAAAGGTCACAGGTCAGGACAGTGGCAGAACCTTTACCAATCCTAAGGTCAATCATTATCTTTACCTCTTTATCCCTGAAGATATCCTCTGGATTTTTGTCCCGTCCAGTCCCGAGGCCTCTGCTTACTATCTTAATTCCATTTATGTAAATATCTATATTCTCTTCCTTCAATGATACCCCTGAATAACCGAGGGAGGCCATTATCCTGCCCCAGTTTGCATCATTCCCATAAAGGGCTGTCTTGACTAAAAGGGAGTTTGCCACTGTATAGACTGCCTTTTTTGCTTCCCTTTCATTCTTGGCATTTTTAACAGTTATCTCAACAATCTTTGTAGCCCCCTCTCCATCCATGACTATCATCCTGCTCAGTTCCCCTGCCACCTCTGAAAGGGCTGACTCAAAGATCCTGTAAGCCCTCGAATCATCCACAAGGATTTTATTCCCTGCCATTCCATTGGCCATGGCGAGGATGGTATCATTGGTGGACATATCTCCATCAACAGTTATCCTATTGAATGAGCCATCTACCGCCTTCCTCAAGGCAGAATCGAGGGCCTGAGGCGTTATGCTGATGTCCGTTAGAATAAAGCAGAGCATTGTTGCCATATCAGGCCTTATCATACCTGCACCTTTGCAGATGCCTGTTATCTTTGCTTGAATCTTACCGATCCTGAAATCCCTTTCAATAACCTTTGGAAATGTGTCTGTTGTCATGATGGCTAAGGCGACATCCCTGATATTATGCTGACCGATTTCTCTAATGAGGGTCGGTATGGAGGCCCTTATCCTTTCCATGGGCATGGGAGTGCCTATAACACCCGTGGAGCATACATAAACGAGTTCCTTGTTAAGGCCAAGATTCTCAGCAACGAGGGCTGCCATTGCCTCAGCATCCCTCAATCCCTTTTCTCCTGTACAGGCATTGGCATTTCCGCTGTTTACTATGATAGCCTGCCCCTTTCCTGACTTTATCCTTCTCATATCAAGCCTGACAGGTGCGGCCTTGACCTTGTTTCTGGTGAAAAGGCCTGCCATGGCAGAGACTGATTCGGAATAGATTAAGGCAATATCCTTCCTTCCTGGACGCTTTATAGAAGCCTCTGTAGCAGAAAACCTGAAACCCCTGGCAGATTCAATCATGTAATAAATTACATCTTTAGATAGTATTTTGGCAAGGATAGGGGATTTCAAAAATTGCTATTTACTTAAGATGCCTTTGAAGGCTATACTATGCTGTTTTAAAATTTTCTCATAAGGGGGAACATATGGGTAGAGCAATTACCGCTTTCGTGGTTGCCTTAACCATTGCCTTTGTCTCTTCTGTTTATTCTCAAGAACTCCCTCTCGTCAATTCGATTGAGGTGAGGGGGTTAAAGAGGATTGAGGAAGGAGCGATTAAGGCCAGGATAAGCCAGAAGACAGGCGAACCCCTATCGAGTGAGAAGACTGCTGAGGATATAAAGAATATATATAAGATGGGTTATTTTGATGATGTGAAGGTAGAATTAGAGACCTTTGAGGGCGGAATAAAGTTGATCTATATTGTTAAGGAAAAACCAACCATTATAAAGGTAGAATTTCAGGGGAATAAGGAATTAAATGATGACAAATTAAGAGAAAAGATAGCTATTTCTGCAGGGTCTATAGCAGATATAACCCTTATTCAGGATAATGCATCGAGACTACAGTCCCTTTATGAGGAAGAGGGTTACTGGCTGGCTAAGGTCGTTCCTGTTGTAAATAAGGTCACAGAGGATGAGGTTACTTTAACCTATCAGATTGATGAGGGTTCAAAGGTCAGGATCAAGAAGATAAATATTATTGGGAATAAGGCCCTATCTACGGGAAAGATAAAGGGTGTAATGAAGACCTCGGAATGGGCGATCTACTCCTTTCTTACTTCTTCAGGATACTACAAGAAGGAGACGATGACAAAGGATATAGAGGCCATTAAGGATCTGTATTTTAATAAGGGCTACATAAAGGCGGTTGTGGCTGACCCTGACATAAGACTCACTGAGGACAAAAAAGGAATGATTATAGATATCCAGGTCTCGGAGGGTGAGCAATTCAGGGTATCAGGGATTGAGGTTACAGGTAACAAGGCCTTTACAGAGGCTGATATAAGAAAAAAGATAACCCTTAAGACAGGGGATCTCTTCAGCAAGGAGACTGTTAAAAAGGATATTACCGCTATTACAGACCTTTACACTCAGAATGGTTTTGCCATGGCAAATGTCTTTCCTGATATTATCCCTGATGACCAGAAAAAAGAGGTAAAGGTCACTTACAAGGTAGAGGAAGGAGAGGTCTTCAGAATAGGAAGGATAGAGATATCAGGTAATATCAAGACCAGGGATAAGGTCATTAGGCGTGAGATGAGACTTGATGAGGGTGATAAATTCAACAGTGCCTTTCTTAAGAGGAGCTACGAGAGGATAAACAATCTGAATTTCTTTGAATCTGTAGAACTCGTCCCAAAACCGAGATATGAGGAAAGGCTCCTCGATATAGATATTAAGGTTAAGGAGAGACCAACAGGCTTTCTGAGCGTAGGTGGTGGTTACAGTTCCATTGATAAACTAATCGGTGTCGTTGATATAACTCAGGGAAATCTCTTTGGCAAGGGTCAGTATCTTAAATTAAAGGGAGAACTCGGTGGAAAGTCTTCTTTCTATGAACTCTCCTTCAGAGACCCCTGGTTCATGGATAACCCCATTTCTTTTAGCACAGATATTTACAAGACCACGAGGGAGTATGTTGATTATAAGAGGAGGGCAACAGGCCTTGGCTTTGGCTTTGGAAAGAGCCTTGATGAATACTGGGGAGCAAGTATATCTTATAATTTAGAAAAGGTTACTATCTATGATGTGGCTGAAAATGCCTCTAATATAATAAAAGACCAGATAGGCACCAGAATAACGAGCAGCATAACACCATCGATAGTGAGGGATTCGAGGGACAATTTTATTGACCCATCAAGGGGCTCAAGGAACTCCCTCTATGTGACCTTCGCTGGTATTGGTGGAACAAACGCCTTTATAAAAGGTGTTGCTGATTCTGCCTGGTTCTTCCCCATCGGAAGTACAACGATCTCTGTAAGGGGTAGGTTCGGATATGCCACAGGTCTTTTTGGAAAGGAACTTCCCCTTTATGAAAGGTTCTATGTAGGTGGTATTTATACAATAAGGGGTCTCGGCTTTGGAGAGGCAGGGCCGAGGGATGAAAACGGTTCGGTTATTGGAGGGACGAAGGAGTTGATCTTTAATCTGGAATATATATTCCCGATCTTTTCTGAGTTGAGGTTAAAGGGTGTTGTATTTGCTGATGCTGGAAATTCCTATGATCAGGATGAGCCGATTGGCACACTGAGATACACCTCTGGTCTTGGTATAAGATGGATATCACCCATCGGTCCTATAAGGATTGAATGGGGTTATAACATAAATAAAAAGCCAGGAGAGGGTTCGAGTAAATTAGAGTTTACCTTCGGAACCTTTTTCTAAACTTAGTGTAGCAGAGCAATAGAGCAGCGGGAAATTATGGGAAATAAACCCAAGCGTTGCAAAAATTAATCTATTATTTGGTTAATAGGTGAAGTGGTGAATAGGCTGAAGGCTGAAGGCTGAAGAGAATAGGCTGCGAGCCTCTCCCCTATCGCCTTAAGCCTTAAGCCTAAAGCCTTAAGCCTAATACTGTAGCACAGTCGCACTGTCGCACTATATTATAAAAAAGAGGAGGAGATATGAAGGAAATGAAGGGTTTTGTGAGTATTTTGTTTCTCTGCTTTGCCGTTATGTTTTTTCTAACGGGTAATATCTCAGCACAGGAGGTCAAGATCGGCTATGTTGATCTTCGCCTTGCACTGAATGAGTCAGAGGCAGGGAAGAAGGCTAAGACAGAGTTGGAGTCAATGATAAAGATCAAGCAGGCTGCGATTGATGAAAAAGGAAAGGCGATAGATAAATTAAAAGGAGACCTGGAAAAACAGGCCTCTGTGCTTTCTGAAGGGGCGAGGAAGTCAAAGGAAGAAGAGATAGAAAGACATATAAGGGAATATCAGAGGCTCGTTCAGGATTCACAGGCCGAGGTAAAGAAGAAAGAATCGGAACTGACAGGGTCAATACTCAAGGAATTAAGAGAGATTATTGACAAGATAGGGAAGGAAGAAAACTATACCCTTATCCTCGAGAATGTAGAAGGTCTCATCCTTTATTCAAAGAAGGATATTGACCTTACTGAAAAGGTTATAAAGACCTATAACGAGACAAAGGCAAAGAAGAAGTAATTTGAGACTGAGAGAGATTGCAGAGATAATATCAGGAGAGATTAAGGGAGACCCTGAGATAGAGATTAAAGGGGTTTCTGGAGTCACCGATGCCGTAGCAGGGGAGATCACCTTTCTCAGTGACAGGAGGTACCTGAAGGACTGCCTGAGCAGCAAGGCATCGGCCGTTATTGTAAGGGAATTTATTGATGACCTGAAAAAGCCCCAGATCAAGGTTAAAAACCCTTATTATGCCTTTGCCATCCTGTTGGAACATTTCCATCCGAGGGAGAAGGAGAAGGAGGGCATTAGCCCCGATGCCCATGTCTCTGAAGGGGCCAGGATAGGTAGGGGAGTGACTATTTATCCCTTTGTCTATGTCTCGGAAGGTGCGGAGATTGGCGACAATTCAGTGGTTTATCCCTTTGTGCATATTGGAAGGGGTTCTATTGTGGGCTCATCATGCCTTATTTACCCCAATGTCACGATAAGGGAAGGTGTGAAGATCGGTAACAGGGTAATCATACATGCAGGTGCAGTAATAGGTTCTGACGGTTTTGGCTATGTCTTTGAGCAGGGAAGGCACCACAAGATACCACAGGTCGGTGGAGTTATCATTGGTGATGATGTGGAGATAGGGGCAAATGTAACAATAGACAGGGCAACAACAGGTAATACCATTATAGGTAATGGTACGAAGATAGACAACCTTGTTCAGATAGGCCATAATGTCAGGGTTGGAGAAAACACGATCATAGTGGCGCAGGTCGGCATTGGTGGTAGTACCACAATAGGCAAGTATGTCATGCTCGGCGGCCAGGCAGGGGTAAGTGACCATGCCACGATAGAGGACGGCACTATGGTTGGCGCTCAGTCAGGAGTGATGGGCCACTTAAAGCAAGGTATTTTTTCAGGCACTCCTGTTATTCCACACAGGGAATGGCTTAAGGCCTCTGCACTCTTTGCAAGGCTTCCAGAAATCCTGAAGAGAATAAAGGAAATTGAAGATAAATTAGAGCGGTTACGCGCAATGTGTGATGGGTAAAGGGTAATTAACCCGTAGGATTACGGATTACGAAAAATTAAGGTTTTAAGGGGTGATAGCATGATTGATATCAAAGAGATTCAGAATATCCTTCCACATCGTTATCCCTTTCTCCTCGTGGACAGGATTATAGAATTTGAGTCTGGGAAAAAGGCGGTAGGGATAAAGAATGTCACTGTCAATGAGCCTTTCTTCGTTGGTCACTTTCCAGGAAACCCCATTATGCCAGGTGTCCTGATCGTGGAGGCAATGGCGCAGGTGGCAGGCATAATGGCCTTTAAGTCAGGTGTTCAGGGAGACTCAGTATATTTCATGAGCATTGAAAAGGCAAAGTTCAGGAGACCTGTTACCCCTGGAGACCAGTTGAGAATAGAGATAACGACACTGCATACGAGGGGTAACGTATGGAGGTTTTCTGGAAACGCCATAGTAGATGAGAAGGTGGCTGCTGAGGCTGAGTTTACTGCCATGGTTATTAAGAGGGAGGGATAATGGCGGTAGAGATTCATCCAACAGCGATTATAGACAGTGAGGCGGATATAGAGGATGGAGTAATTATTGGCCCTTACTGTATTGTGGGTAAGGGTGCAAGGATAAAAAGAGGAGTAAGGCTCGTCTCTAATGTAATAATAGAGGGGAAGACAGAGATAGGGGAGGAGACTACTGTATATCCCTTTACGAGTATAGGGCTTCCACCTCAGGACCTCAAATATCATGGAGAGGATACAGGCGTTATTATTGGTAGCAAGAATATAATAAGAGAGTATATAACAATTCACAGGGCCTCTGTTGGTGGTGATGGATTTACTGTGATAGGTAACAATAACTTCCTTATGGCCTATGTGCATATCGCCCATGACTGCAAGATTGGCAACAATACTATTATGGCTAATGCTGCAACACTTGCAGGCCACGTTAAAGTAGAGGATTATGCAGTGATTGGCGGGCTCGTGGCGGTGCATCAGTTTACAAGGATTGGAGCCTATGCAATGGTTGGCGGATTCAGTGGTATTGGACAGGACATACCTCCTTACATGATCGCCTCTGGAGCAAGGGCGAGGCTCTTTGGTCTCAACACAGTTGGATTGAAAAGGCACGGTTTTTCGGACGAAACTATATCAGAACTGAAAAAGGCCTATAAGATCCTCTTCAGGGAAAAGAGGACATTAAAGGATGCTATCAAGAAGGTTCAGGAGGAGTTACCATATTCGGAGGAGATAAGGCATCTAATTGAATTTATTGAGCAGAATAAGAGAGGAATATGCCGGTGAAGGTCTTAGGGATCATATCTGGTATGGGTGAACTTCCAAAGGTAATATCCCTTGAAGCTAAATCAAAGGGGTATCGTGTGTTCGCTGTTGCCCTCGAACCTCTTGCTGACAGTAAAATCTCGAACTATGTTGATGAGATGAGATCAGTTAATGTGGGAAAACTCGGTGAGATTATCGATACCCTGAAAAGGGTAGGGGCTAAGGAGGTTGTAATGGCAGGAAAGGTCCCTAAATCCCTTTTGTATAAGAGCAAGATAACGCCTGATTTGAGAGCTATTAAGCTTCTCTTTACACTAAAGGACAGGAGCGATGACTCTATTCTTCTTGCCATAGCTAAGGAACTCGAAAGCGAGGGTCTTAAACTCCTTAATACAACAGACTTTTGTTCTTCTCTCTTAACCCCTGAAGGTGTCTTGACAGAGGAAGGACTTTCCGAGGATGAATGGAAGGATGTGAGGTTTGGCTGGAACATAGCTAAAGAGATAGGCAGACTCGACATAGGACAGACAGTAGTTGTCAAGAATCAGGCTGTTATGGCTGTTGAGGCGATTGAGGGTACTGATGAGGCAATTAAGAGGGGAGGACTTTATGCTGGGGAAGGGGCTGTGGTTGTTAAGGTCAGTAAGCCTAATCAGGATATGAGGTTCGATGTCCCGGTTGTAGGAATGAACACATTAAGGACAATGATAGATGCTCGGGCAAGGGTACTTGCTCTCGATGCCAAAAAGACCATCCTCCTCCAAAGGGAACAACTCATCAGGGAGGCCAATGAGGCAGGAATTACTGTTATTGGGTACAAGATTGCTGATAGTTGATTTAGTGTATGAAAAAATATAAAATTAAAAGCTAAAAGAACGGAGGTGTCAAATGTTTCTTGATATTGCATATGCAATGGGTGCTCCACCAGCAGGACAGCAAGGAGGAGGGCCAATGGGGGTACTTACGAGCCTTTTCCCTTTAATTCTGATATTCATAATATTCTATTTCCTTCTGATCAGGCCTCAACAGAAGCGGGCAAAGGAACATAAACAGATGCTTGACAATCTCAAAAAGGGTGATAAGGTTATTACCTCAGGGGGCATTTATGGTGTTATCGAATCTGTGGGGACGAATACGGTAACCCTCAAGATTGCAGAGAATGTGAAGGTTAAATTCGGGAAGGCCTATATTGCAGCCCTCAGACCAGCATCAGAAGAAGATTGACAGTCCCCTGAGAATCACGGGAAATCTCAGAGAAGAAGGTATTGGGGGGATTCCTCAGAAGGCTGATGGTATTGATATTGGCAGCCTCTACAATAATGATAAGGCCCTGCTTTATATAGAGGCTGCAGATAAGTATCTCGAGATAATAGGATATACTGAACACGGCTTTAGACACTGTGAGATCGTATCGAAGACTGCCTACAGTATCCTGAAGAGGCTCAATTATGGCGACAATATCGCACTGCTCGGTGCAGCAGCAGGATTCCTCCATGATATAGGCAATATGCTCGGCAGGAGTAATCATCATAGGATGGGGGCAATCTTTGCAAAAGAGGTTCTTGAGGAGACAGGGTTAGGCTTGAGGGAGATAATCAGGGTGATGAGGGCAATTATAATGCACGAGGAGGATGAAGGGATTGTGCCTGATGAGATTGCTGGAGCCTTAATAATCGCTGATAAGGCTGATGTGCACAGGAGTAGGGTTAGAAACCCCTCCCTTGTGTCAGAGGATATCCACGACAGGGTTAATTACGCGGTAACAGAGTCAGAGTTGACTGTAGAAAGCAATAGCCGGGTTATTACCCTGAGTTTAACAATCGATACGAGGATATCTCAGGTTATTGAGTACTTTGAGATATTCCTGGGCAGGATGACGGCCTGTAGAAGGGCAGCAAAGCCTCTGATGGCTGAATTCAACCTCTTTATAAATAATATCAGGATGGCTTAGGAGGTTCATAAAGGAATGAAGAAGAATATACTCTGGAGATTCATACTCATTGGTTGTACTGTTTTATTATCTATCGTATTCTTTCTCCCAAATTTGCCATTTTTTAAGTATATGCCTGAGTGGTGGAAAAAGAATATGCCGAGTAAGGGAATAACCCTGGGACTTGACCTCCAGGGAGGTGTGCATCTCGTTTTTGAGGTTGAGGGTGAAAAGGCTGTTGAGACAACTACTGAAAGGATTGTCCAGGCTATAAGGGAGTCATTAACAAAGAAGAAACTGAATGCAGAGATCATTAGAAATGGTCTTTTAATAAATGTGACTCCAAATACAATGGATATCAGAAAGGCCATTGAGAGTGATTACACTGTTCTTGTAGCAGTAGAGACAGGCACAAAACTGGTCTATAAGATCTCGGATAAGGAGGCGACGAGGATTAAGGACAACGCTACTGATCAGGCCCTCGAGACGATCCGAAACAGGATAGACCAGTTCGGTGTAGCTGAACCGATTATTCACAGGCAGGCAGAAAATGAGATAGTAGTGCAACTTCCCGGTATAAAAGACCCAAAAAGGGCTATAGAGATTATCGGAAAGACAGCGCAACTTGAATTTAAGCTCGTTGATGATTCAGCACCTGTAGCAGCAGAAATCCCTGCCGTGATTAAGTCCGATGAGGAGGAGGAACTATTAAAAAGGTTTGCTGATAAAATCCCCCCTGATGACGAGATCCTCTTTGAAAGGGTTGTTAACAGGGAGACGGGAGAAGTGACAAAGAGGCCAATACTCCTTAAGAGGCAAACGTTGCTTACAGGAGACTACCTTACAGAGGCAAAGGTCAATATTGATCAGAGGTTCAATGAACCTTATGTCTCTATTACATTTAATGCCGCAGGGGCAAAACTCTTTGAAGATATAACAGCGGCAAATGTAAAAAAGAGGCTTGCCATAATACTGGATGGAAATGTCTATTCAGCCCCTGTAATACAGGAGAGAATAGCAGGCGGGAATGCCCAGATAACGGGAAGGTTTTCAATGGATGAGGCAAAGGACCTCGCCATTGTCCTCAGGGCTGGTGCCCTTCCAGCACCTCTTAAGATGCTTCAGAATGTCACTGTTGGACCTTCCCTGGGAAGGGATTCGATCGAGGCAGGAAAGAGGGCAGGTATAATAGGTGCACTCATAGTAATCGTATTTATGATCTTTTATTACAGGCTTTCAGGTTTGATAGCTGATTTTGCACTGATCTTGAATATAATCCTCCTTTTAGGTGCGATGGCCTCTCTTAATGCAACGCTGACGCTACCAGGCATTGCAGGAATTATCCTCGCTGTTGGTATGGCCGTTGATTCTAATGTCCTAATGTTCGAGAGGATGAGGGAGGAGATAAGGGCCGGTAAGACGCCGAGGGCAGCAGTAGATTCGGGCTATGATAAGGCCTTCTGGACGATCTTTGACTCCCATGTGACGACATTGATTACCGCTGCTGTTCTGTTTCAGTTTGGTACAGGGCCTATTAAAGGATTTGCCGTGACCCTGAGTCTCGGCGTGGCAATAAATCTCTTTACTGCCCTTATAGGCACAAAATCTATCTTTGATCTAATAAACAGTAGAAAGGAGGTCAAGAGACTGAGCATATGATAGAACTTATAAAGAAACCTAATATAGATTTCATGGGCAAGAGGCTTTACACCTTTGGCCTCTCAGGAATACTTGTATTATTAGGCATTATAGCGATTATCCAGATATGGAGGGGTGCTGCAAATCTTGGGATTGACTTTGCCGGTGGAACCGCTGTCCAGATCAAATTCAATAAATCCGTTCCATTACAGGATATAAGGGTTGCCCTCGAAGGGGCAGGTGTGAAGGACTTTGACCTCCAGGACCTTCCTGCCGAGAACAAGGTCTTAATAAGGATTAAGAAAAGCCAGACTACCCTGGGTGAACTATCGGACAGGATCATCTCTACCCTCTCGCAGAGATTTGCCGATGGTAAGCCTGTTATTGACTCAACTACAGAGATAGGTCCAAAGGTTGGAAGCAGGTTAAGGAACGATGCCCTTATCGCCATTGGCGTTGCAACCATAGGGATCCTTATTTATATAGCCTTCAGGTTCCAGTTCAGGTTTGCTGTTGGCGCGACAATAGCAACCTTTCATGATGTCCTCGCGGTTCTCGGGATATTCTATATCCTTGGTAAAGAGATAAATCTTATACTCGTTAGCGCCCTTTTAACAATCGCTGGTTATTCCCTCACAGATACGGTTGTTGTCTTTGACAGGATAAGGGAAAACCTGAGGAAGGGATTTAAAGAAAAGACCGAAGCGGTCATAAATATGAGTATTAATGAGGTTTTATCGAGAACCGTCATTGTATCCCTCACAACACTTTTTACCGCTATAGCCCTTTTCTTTTTTGGCGGCGAGGTTATCCATGACTTCTCACTTGCCATTATCTTGGGAATAATTGTTGGCACCTATTCATCTGTCTTTGTGGCATCCCCTGTTGTCCTTTTATGGAAGAGCAAAAAGCCTCTCATTAAGAAATAGTCGCCGTGAACAGACGGTGGCTCATAAACAGAACAAACCGTGAGTACCTCGATTATCTCTCGAGGGCTGTATCAATATCACCTACCCTTGCCCAGATACTTATAAACAGAGGGATTAAAACCCCGGGAGATGCCATAGATTTTCTTAAACCTAATATTACAGGTTTGTCAGATCCTTATGAAATCCCAGGCATGAGAAAGGCTATAGAAAGGATAAAGGTGGCTATTCGTAATAAGGAGGGCCTTCTTATCCATGGCGACTATGATGTGGATGGCCTGACAGCCACGGCGATACTGACAGAGGCTCTGAGTAAGACAGGCCTTAATGTACATTATTTCATCCCCGATAGATTTACCCACGGCTATGGCTTCAATGTTGCCTCTGTAAAGATGGCTAAGAAATTAGGTCTTAGGTTAATAATAACTGTTGATTGCGGTATTACATCCTTTGAGACAGTAGCCCTTGCTAAGAGAGAAGGGATCGATGTAATTATAACGGATCATCATGAGCCAAAGATAAGAACTGATAGTAACGGGCAATCGGTTTTGCAGGCCCGCGATGAGGTAACAGGCCGCAGAGGGCAAGGTACTATCGCTAACCTATCACCTACCTATTCCTATGAGTTGCCCGAGGCGCTTGCGGTCTTGAATCCAAAGCTGACAACCCGTGATTCAGGACTCTCTGGTGCTGGTGTCGCCCTCAAACTCGTTCAGGCCCTTGTAATTGACAGAGAAATTCCCCTTTCAGAGGACGATTTTCGCTCCCTTTTTGACCTTGCTACGCTGGGAACAGTAGCCGATGTCGTACCCCTTATAAAGGAAAACAGAATCATAATTAAAGAAGGTCTCTCCATCCTTTCTGAGGACAGGAGGCCTGGTTTAAAGGCATTGAAGGAGGTATCAGGATTAAAGGACAGGGAGATAAAGGCAGGCCTTCTTTCCTATACCATCATACCGAGGATAAATGCTGCAGGAAGGTTACACAATGCGACTGATGTGGTCAGGTTATTTCTATCCACATCAGAAGAGGAGGCCCAGGGGATCGCAGAATATCTGCACTCGGCGAATTCTGAAAGACAGGCTATAGAGGCTGAGATATATGGAGAGGTAATGAATGAGATTAATAGAAAAGAGGTTGGCACTGTAATCGTGCTGGCTAATAGAAGATGGCATCCAGGTGTCCTCGGCATAGTGGCAGCAAAGATAGCCGAGGAGTTTTATAGACCTACATTCCTCTTTACTATTGAAGGGGATGTGGCAAAGGGGTCAGCGAGAAGCATCCCACCTTTTGATATACACTGGGGCATCTCGTGCTGTAAAGATCTCCTCTTATCCTTCGGTGGCCATAAACAGGCAGCAGGTCTAAGACTTCCTGTGTCAAACCTTACGCTATTTGAGGAGGCAATGAAAAGAATTATTAAAGAGAGTCTGACAGATGATGATTTTATAAGAATTCTTAAGATAGATTCAGAGGTATCATTGACGGAGGTCAATTATAATCTTATAAGGGAACTCTTAATGCTCGAACCCACTGGTTATGGTAATCCTGAGCCTCTCCTGGGTGCCAGGACGCTAAATGCAATCAATCCACGTATAGTGGGGAATAATCACCTGAAATTAATGTTACGACAGGAAGAAGTTACGATGGATGCCGTAGGTTTCAATATGGGAAATATTGTTGAGGATGTAGCTGCCTCTTCAGCTGTCGATGCAGCCTTTATACCCACAGTAAATGAATGGAACGGAGGTCGTTACCTCCAGATGAATCTAAAGGCGATCAGACCCAATCCTTAGCCCTTCTTTTTCACGAATTGGCCATCCTTTTAAATCCCTCAATGACAGCTATATCCTCGGGAGTTGTGACCTTTATGTTATCATACCGACCCATGATAACCTTTATTCGACCTGAAATACTTTCGACAAGGGCAGCGTCATCAGTGCTGTAAAATCTTTTATTCATGGCCTCTTCGTAAGCCTTCATGAGTATCTCATATCGGAAGACCTGTGGTGTCTGTATTGCCCAGAGGGTCTCACGATTCGGTGTTCTTATGACAATATTGTCTCCTCCTGATGGCCTGACCTCTTTTATCGTGTCCTTCACAGGCACACCGGTAATTATGCCGTCATAGTCTCCAAGGCCGCGTATCGTCTCTATTATAAGATTATCATCTATAAGTGGCCTTGCCCCATCATGAATGAGAATCAGAGATTTTTTATCTTTGATGAGTCTCAAGGCATTATAAACAGAGTCCTGCCTCTCTTTCCCACCTGGCGCAATCCTCTTTATCTTTGATAAATTGAATCTTTCGAAGAGTTCCACCCCCTTCTCCATATCCGATTCCTTAAGAACAGGGATAATCTCCTCTATCTGCTCAACCCCGTTGAGAACCCTCAATGGCCATATAATGAGCGGAACATCGAGCAGAAGATGAAAGGGCTTATTAGAGCCAAACCTCTTTCCTGCGCCAGCAGCAGGAACAATGGCGATGACCTTCTCCCTCATTGGCCACTACTTTGCTGCCTTTGCCTCTTCCCTTTCGTAGTCTTCCTTAGGCTTTGAAAATATCATCCTTCCTGCCGTTGTCTGAAGTACACTTGTGACAGTCACCTCAGCATTTTTCCCTATGAGTCTTCTTCCATTTTCAACTACAACCATTGTGCCGTCATCGAGATAAGCAACTCCCTGATTGTACTCTTTACCCTCTTTGATGACAAAGACCCTCATGCTCTCACCTGGAAGAACGACAGGTTTTAAGGCATTTGCAAGTTCGTTGATATTCAGTACAGTAACTCCCTGAAGTTCTGCTACCTTGTTGAGGTTAAAGTCATTAGTAATGATCTTTGCATCATGGGTTCTTGCAAGGGCAACGAGCTTTGAATCAACCTCCTTTATCTTTGGAAAGTCCTCATCCGTTATCCTTACCGTTATATGTGACATCTTCTGTATCCTGTGGAGGATGTCAAGGCCCCTTCTACCCCTTGCCCTTTTAAGAGGATCAGGGGAGTCCGCGATATGCTGTAACTCCTGAAGTATGAACTGAGGAACGACAAATATCCCATCGAGAAAACCTGCCTCACAGACCTCTGCAATCCTACCGTCTATTATGACGCTCGTGTCGAGGACCTTGAGGTTTTCATCAGCGATCTGTCCCCTGAAAACCCTGAAAAGCCCTGGGATGGTCAATTTTTCTCCTTTTTTCAGTCCCAGGAGTAAACCCCCATATCCAAAGATGGCATTTAATACAAAGTATCCAATGGAAAGGTCAGGCACTACACCCCTGAGCGGCAGTATAAGGAGATTGGCAAAGATTATCCCTGTAAGGAGACCTACAAGTCCTCCTATTACCCTGCCTATCTGGAGATTCTTTAATAATACCTCAATGGCGATAGCCCCAAGGCCACAGGCAGCGCCTGCTATAAGACCTATCATGGATGAATCATACCTGCTACCGATAAGATAGCCTGTGACGATAAATAATGCCATTATGAGTATCCTTAGAAGTATCAACATACTATCACCTCCTTTCATGTCCTATTTAAAGTTATATATAGCCTCTTCCCTCCCCTGTTTATATAAAGAAGTATAGTCTCTTCCTTGGAACCGACAAGGGATGTAACTCTTCTAAAGTCTTCCATGTTATTGATCTTTTTTCTATCTATCTCCTGAATTACATCGCCCTTCTTTAAACCTGCTTCCTCAGCAGGGCTTCCTGATTCAACCTTTACAACTACCACTCCCTTCTCTCCAGAGTTGAGACCAAGTTGTAAGGCTATCTCCTTTGTTAGGTCATAGACCGTAACTCCTGAAAAGGCATTTCTCTGTATATCACCTTCTGGTTCTTCTGTGATTGTTGCCATCTCTTTTGGAAGTTCCGCAACGATGACATTCAGTGTAAATTCCTTGCCATTTCTGATAATCTTTATCCTTACCTGTGAGCCCACCTTTGTTTGGGCTACAGAATTTCTGAGATTACTTACGCTGCTAATAGCCTTCCCATCATACTCGATAATTATATCGCCCCTTATAATTCCTGCCTTCTCAGCAGGACTTCCCTTTGTTATATCACTAACGAGGGCGCCCTTTGGCTCCTTGAGGCCGAATTTCTGTGCTATCTCAGGTGTGACCTCCTGAATCATCACGCCGAGCCATCCCCTCACTATCTTTCCCTGCTTTATTAATTGTTCCATCACGAGCCTTGCCATATTGCTTGGAACAGCAAATCCTATGCCCTGATAACCTCCGCTTCTCGAAAATATAGCTGTATTAATGCCGATCAATTCGCCATTGATATTTACGAGGGGACCGCCTGAATTCCCAGGGTTAATCGCAGCATCGGTCTGTATGAAGTCCTCATAATCTGCTATCCCCACATTCGCCCTTCCAACAGCACTTATGATTCCCATTGTGACTGTATGGCTCAGGCCATAGGGATTGCCAATGGCGAGGACAAATTCTCCAACCTTCAAGTGGTCTGAATTGCCCCATCTCACAGAGGGCAGTTTCTGTGCAGATATCTTGACGATTGCTATATCTGTCTTGGGATCAGAACCTATAACCTTTCCCTTAAAGCTCCTCTTGTCATAAAGGATCACCCTTATGTCCTCTGATTTTTCAACGACATGGTTATTTGTAATTATGTAGCCGTCCTCTGAGATTATTACCCCTGAACCTAAGCTCTGTTCCTTCCATTTCTTCTGATCAAAGTCATGGAAGGGTCTGAAGAGGTCAAAAAAGGGATCTTCTGAAAAGGGATAGGCATCTCTCTTAAAGACCTTTGTGCTCGATATATTCACTACAGCAGGTGATACCTCTGCGACGATGTCAGAGAAGGCCCTGCTCGTTTCTATTATCTGTGAAGGCACCCTCGGCCCTGAAATGAGTTTGCCAGGATAAGTCGAGGAAAGATGTCTGTTTATAAAGAAATAGGTTAGACCTCCAAGCAGAAAACCAACAAGTAATATTATAAAACCTGCAAAGATTTTTCTCTTCATTTATTAATTATACTAAGCTGTCTAAGGAGTTGTAAAGGTTGAGAATTCTTACCAATGGACACTTATTCGCTGATAGACTTTAAACCATTCAAAAAAAACATAAATGCAG
>JBKBUB010000030.1:0-10189 GCA_046290925.1 Thermodesulfovibrionales bacterium
CATCTTTTTTTACAACAAAAAACCTTACCCTTGCGTGTCTAAAAAATGGGTTACACTCGGAGAAGTCTTTTTCAAGTTCTCTCCTTAAAGGGGGTTAATAAAAGGGGTCTTTTGAATAAAGCCTGAAGGGGAATTCAATAAAATCGTTGATCCCCTTATCTTTTACCTCGATTATATTCAAGTCAGTCTATAAGACCGAGGGTCTTGCCAACCTTTCTGAAGGCCTCCAGCACTTTATCGAGATGCTCATCTGTATGAGTCGCCATGTAACTCGTTCTGATGAGGGCCTTTCCATCAGGAACAGCAGGGCTTACAGCAACATTCGCAAAGACACCTTCTTCCTGAAGCATCATTGCCATCTTGAAGGCTGTTTCATTATCTCCAACGATAATGGGTATGATAGGGGTTTCGCTAGGTCCTACCTCAAAGCCCATATTTTTAAAGCCTTCTAACATCTTTCTCGTGTTCTTCCAGAGCCACTCTATCCTTTCAGGTTCGCTTTCTATAATATCTATTGCAGCACTAACTGCAGCAATTGATGCAGGTGGAGGGCTTGCACTAAAAATAAGGGAGCGGGCAAAATGCTTTATATAATGAATCACCTCTTCTGAACCGCCAATGAATCCCCCTATTGAGGCTAAAGACTTGCTATATGTGCCCATTATGATATCCACATCCTCTTCGAGTCCAAAGTGCTCAGCCGTTCCCCTGCCTGTCTTGCCAAGAACTCCTATACCGTGGGCATCATCCACCATAAGCCTTGCTCCATACTGCCTTGTCAGTTTGACCACCTCAGGCAGATTGACAATGTCTCCCTCCATGCTAAAGACACCATCCACAACAACGAGCTTCCCCTTGCCCTCGTATTGTTGCAATACCCTTTCGAGATCTGCCATATCATTGTGCCTGTATTTCCTTATCTCCCCATAAGAGAGTCTGCAGCCATCAATAATGCTGGCATGGTCCATCTTGTCGATTATCACGACATCATCCTTACTAACGAGGGCAGATATAACACCTAAATTGACCTGAAACCCTGTGGAGAAGACCAGGGCGGCCTCTTTCCTTATAAATCGGGCAAGCTTCTCCTCTAACTCGACATGTATAGAAAGCGTGCCATTGAGGAACCTTGATCCTGCGCAGCCTGTTCCGTATTTCTTGATTGCATTTATGGCCGCCTCCTTCACCTTTGGATGATTTGTGAGGCCAAGGTAATTGTTTGAACCAACCATTATCATCCGTTTGCCATTGATATAGACCTCAGGGTCCTGGGCGCTCTCTATTACCCTGAAGTAGGGATAGAGTCCTACAGACATCAACTCCTTAGCCTTAGTAAACTTATAACACTTATCAAAAATATCTACCGTCTTTTTTAAAGCCATTGATGAATCCTGTACCAATCTGCTGTCCATTTTATCCCTTCCTTTATCTTTACTTTTGACCTGAAGCCCATCTCCCTTTCTGCCTTTGTTGAATCGCAGATCCAGTTAGAATATCTTATCTCTCTGAGTTTATCTCTGTTTATTATCGATGTCTCTTTCTTTAATATACCTGATAGACCCAGTAAGAGTGAGATCATTGAAAGCGGCACCTTTACTTTCATAACTTTAGAGTTAAAGACCTCAATGATCTCTGATACTATATCATCATTTGAGTAAACCCCTCCATCTGATAAGAAATATATCTTCCCGACCGTTCCTTCGCTTTCTGCTGCCAGGATCGTTCCCCTCACGAGGTCATCCACATAAATCATAGAATAATAACATTTTCCCCAGTACGGATAAAAGCCCTTTTTCAACATCCTTAAAAATACAAGAAGGTCCCGATCTCTAGGCCCATAAACAGCAGGAGGCCTGATAATAGTAACAGGTAGAGTCTCTCCATATCTCAATGTTATAACCTCACCTTCAAGCTTGCTCCTTCCATATGCAGAAACAGGCCTCGGTTTAACAGACTCATCTATGGGTCTACCATCTTCGCTCGGTCCTGCAGCGGAAAGGCTGCTCAGATATAGAAACCTCTTTAATCCCCTTGCCCTTGACGAGAGGGCGCTGAGGAGATTCTCTGTTCCCCTTGCATTTACACAGAAAAAATCCTCTTCCCTCCGCGCCTTTGTCAGACCTGCAAGGTGATAGACATAATCTACATCATCAGGCAGATGCTCCAGGGTACCTTTTTCACAGTCCCCATAAACCAGGTTGACCTTGAGACCATCAATCCACCTGAGATTCGAGGACTTCCTGACGAGACAGGTTACATCGTAGCCCCTTTTTATCAATTCTCCAACGAGATGACTACCGATGAAACCTGTCGCACCTGTAACAAGGGCCTTCATAAGTTGACAATATTTTGAACAATCGGGCAATAAAGAGTCAAGTTAACTCAGGCTCATGCTTTCAAGTCGAGCTATCCTTTCCTCAATCGGCGGGTGGGTGCTGAAGAGC
The DNA here is from genome assembly GCA_046290925.1 of Thermodesulfovibrionales bacterium. Lineage (GTDB taxonomy): Bacteria > Nitrospirota > Thermodesulfovibrionia > Thermodesulfovibrionales > UBA9159 > JBBIPQ01. Next base: position 2,445 of record JBKBUB010000030.1, read on the forward strand.
CTCAAAAGCCCTCCACCTGATAAAGGATTGACAATAAACATATGAGATGTTGCAGGATTTGCCTCCATAGGAATCTGCTGAGAGGCAAAATGCAGTTTTCGCAAGGCGTTAGCCAGGTATCGAGGATTGCCAACAAGCCTTGCACCACCCTCGTCAGCAAGGTATTCCCTCGAACGTGATATCGCCATCTGAACTACCAGAGCTGCAATAGGACCAATAATCATCATTATAAGGGCAGTAGCAGGATTACCACCTTCATCATCATCCCTGTGTCCAAAAAGGGCTGCCCACTGTGCCATCTGGGCAAGATAACTTATTGCACCTGCAATCGTAGCAGCAATTGTGCTGATAAGTATATCACGGTGACTGATGTGGGAGAGTTCATGACCGATGACCCCAGCCAACTCTTCCTGGCTTAGGATTCGCATTATTCCCGAAGTAACTGCAACGGCAGCATGTGAGGGGTTTCTCCCTGTAGCAAAGGCATTCGGTTGATCACTATCTATGATATAGACCCTCGGCATAGGCATTCCTGCCTTCTGGGTAAGCCTCCTGACAATCCCGTAAAGTCCCGGTGCCTCAACCTCTGTAACCTCCCTTGCCCCGTACATCCTGAGCACTATCTTATCACTGAACCAGTAAGCAAAAAAGTTCATGCCGAAGGCGAAGACCAAGGCGATCGTCATACCCTGTTTCCCACCCAACGCGGCCCCTGCCCAGACAAGGATAAGCGTTAGCAGAACCAGTAAAACCAATGTCTTTATTTGATTCATATCTTTACCTCCTTTCAAAGCTTATATTTCTAAAATAACCAAAAAATCAAGACTTATTCAAGCCCTCCAATATCTTAAGAAGTCTTTTATGCTCCGATATAAAGGTCTTCAGTATCTCCTTCTTTGGATCATTATGATCCAATTCCTCTGAAAAGGCCTCTATAGAAGCCATTATTTTTGACAGAGGTCTTGCCACATCCTCCTTAACAGCCATCTTTAAATTATCAATTTTTTTCAAAAGCTCCTTATTTGTGGATTGTAATGCCTTTGTTTCCTGATCCATCAACTCAATATTCCTCGAAAGATCATTCATATGGAACATTAAAATCTGTAACTCGTCCATGTCTAACTTACTATCTATTGCACCATGTTTCTTCAGGGTATCAGTCATCTGAGTAATTGGTCTTAAAAGATTATTTATATTGAATCGGTAAAAAAGATAGAGAAGAATAACGAATACAAAAGATGTCAGAAATATTACCTGGTACCTTAGGTTCTTCAGTTTTGAAATGGTCTTTGCCCTTGATATCTCTATATGGAGAATGGCGCGAATGTCTTCTTGACTGCCGTGACATTTCTGACAGGGCCTCTCATTATAAATAGGCAGTATCGAGGAATATATGTCCTTTTCGTTTATCTTCATAAGTGACATCTCCTGGGTTTTTCCCTTCCATGATCGGGATAGGACCTGATTCAGAAATCTTTTATCGAGAGCAGGCGATGTTGTTGAACTTATAATATTTCCTTCTCTATTCAGGATGTAAATACCCTCTATATCCTCTGCAATCAGGGCATCAAGAAACCTTTTCAGATCCCTCCCCCTGCCCTCAATCATTATTGTTACGAGACCATTTCGGACTATCTCTGTTATAAGGGAGACCCTTTCTGCCTCACTCCTGAGTATCTGTTTTTCGGCAAACCTTATGCTTAGAAAAGCAAAAATGATTAGTGAAGGTGCGAGTATCAGTGTAAAGGTAAAGAGACCCTTTCTTCTCAGACCCATCCTAATTTAACCTAAATGTTGCAAAAATTAGCCTGATGTTTTAGTGCGACCGAGCGACCCGTGCGACCGTACGACTGACTGAAAGTGCGACTGAGAGGTGCGACTGTCGCACTGTAGCACGGTCGCACTATCGCACTAGCGCTTAAGCCTATTTACACATTCATTCACTTACACACACACTTTTATCTTTGAGGCATGCCAGCCTCCAAATTTATGCAACATTAGGGTTTACTCTAAGGCACCATAACTATGAAGACCCGATAGGAGCAGATTGACTCCCAGATAGGTGAACACAACTGTCACGAATCCCACTACAGCCACCACGGCTATCCTTCTACCTTTCCAGCCTCGCAATAACCTTGCATGAAGGTAAAAGGCATAGACAAACCATGTTATCAATGACCATGTCTCTTTCGGGTCCCAACTCCAGTAAACACCCCAGGCCTGATCAGCCCAGATGGCCCCAAAGATCAAGCCGCCAAGGGTAAAGACAGGGAAACCAATTGCTATGCTCTTGTAGGTTATTTCATCAAGAACATCAGGTGAAAGGGAGAAGGAATCGAGTATCCTTTTGAATATATACCCGTATCTCCAGAGAAAAAAGATAAAAGAAAGAGAAACAATCCAGCTCAAGATTGAGACAAGGCCTGACTCGTTCTTAAAGGTAGCCTTAAAAAGGTAACTCTTTATCAGCACCTCAGGCCTCTGAATAAAGAACCTGTACTTAAGATAATCAAGGCCCATCGCCACAAGAAGGACAACAAAGATCCCCATCATAATAGTCCAGAATACATAGGATGGCTCCGTTCTCTTGTCAGACCTAATTATCAGATACATAAGGGCGGTGCTGAAGGCAAGGGCAAAGGTCGAATAGGAGATAAAACTCATGACAACATGGGCAAGGAGCCAGTTGCTCTGCAAAGCAGGGACAAGGGGCTGAATCTCCTTTGACATACCTGTAAGATCTATGAAGGCCAGGGCAAGGCCAGCGATGGGTGTTACAAAGGCACCAAAGGACTTGTTCTTGTACTTATACTCTATAATTAGATAACCGAGTATCAAGCACCAGATAAAGAATATAAGCGATTCATAGAGATTCGTAAATGGAGCCGCCCTGAGTATGCCCATCTGGCCGATTTCATAAAACTCCTTCCATCTCAATATTATTGCCAGTGTTTGGGATACGAAACCAATTATTGTAATTGTTGTGGCAACAGAACCAACCTGGGTCTTTCTAAAAGCAAGATAAGTTATATACGTAATCATGGCGATGAAATACGCCAGAGTCGATATTCCAAAAAATGTAGAGCTATCCATCAAAGACCTCCTTCCTGATTCGCTATGTAATCTAACATCTTCTCTATCCTTCTTTCATAGGCCTGCCTGTTTTTGTTTGCCGTGGCACCGACAATAACCCTTGTACTATTCCTCTCCTCCACGAGCCTTACCCATACCCTCCTATGGCTCATGAAAAAGGCAATATAAAGACCAATGGCCATCACTATACACCCAAGATAAACGATCCACACACCAGGGTCCCTCCTGACCTGAAGCCCTGTATATTGAATACCCCAGAGATCAACAAACTCTACAACATGTCCCTCGGGCAGGTTCCATGTACCTGGATGCCTTTTGAGTATCCAGCCACCATATTTTGGTTTTCCCTTCTCGGAAAAGCTTATAAATACAGCAGGGTTACTCATCTGCTCTGCATAAGTGAAAGGTCTTCCAGTAGCCTGATCAAAAGCAATGGCAGGACTAAAGTCCTCTATCTTTCCTGTCATATCCGTGTTCGGAATCTTAAAGGTATCACCAAACCTCAATCTTACCTCCTCAGTCTTACCACCAACAGGGGTTATCCTGAATATAAATATACTCCTCTCTCCCGAGCCAGGGACTATCCCATAGCTTGATTGATAAAAAGTGACACCTTTATACTTAAGGGGTTCGTTAACCTCTATTCGCTTCTTGAAGACCTCCTGGCCATTGTCTATTACCGTTAGTATGCTGCTATATTCCTTTGGCATGTCTGAGTTGCCATAAAAATCCACATTAAAGTCATCACACCTTATATTAAAGCCGAGGGGCCTTTCATGACCGTTCCTCGTAAAGGCAACATTCGAAACCTCTCCTTCTGGCAGATTCAGGAAACCCTTAAAACCGAAGAATATACCTATTATTGCACCCGTAAGAATTATAAGGATACTGAAATGGGTAATATACACCCCAAGCCTGGTAAAGCTTCCCTTCTGCGAGAATAACTGATAACCCTTTTCTTCCTTTATCTCTGATGGATTCAGGCCGAGTACCTTTTTTATTGCCCCCTCCACTGAAGCCTTGACCTTTTCAGGTTTGCCTTTAAGTATTATCTCTTTCTTAATACCAAAGCCTTTAAAATGTTCCTCCGCAAGGGGTTTAACAGGTTCTTTAACGAGCTTAATGATCTTTGGCAATCTGTCAATGGAGCAGATGATCAGGTTCGTGGCAAATAATAACAGAATCGTTATAAACCACCATGAATGATACATATCCATAAATCCAAGGCTGTCAAAGACCCTGAAGGCGGTTGGTGCGGCAGAAGGACCAAAAAACTTTGTAAGCAATTTAATATTTCTTTCGGGTTCAGCATTCTGCTCAATAATGGTTCCTATTATAGAGGTAATAGAAAGAACAGCAAATATTATAATGGCCAGCTTAACAGAGGCAAAAAAATCCCATATCTTATCTATTATATTCTTACCCGTCTTTTCCAAATCCCTTCTCCTTTCAGGTCTCTTAAGCCAACATTGCAAAAATTAGTTGATATTTTAGTGCGACCGTGCGACTTAGTGCTACAGTGCGACAGAACTATAGTGCGACCGTGCGACAGTCTGTAGGAATATTTAAATTTCCATAAATATACTGTCGCACTGTAGCACTGCCGCACTGTAGCACGTCGCTCGGTCGCACTGTAAGGTTAATATAACCACAATCCTGCTCTGATAGCTTACAAGATTAAAAGCCAAAATGAAATCTATTTATTATAATAAAATTTTTCTAAAAAAACAGCTAATAGGCTGACCTCATCCTCCCTGTCTTTCTATCAAAGATTATCCTGTCAGTCATCCTGCCATTTCTATATATCTCGGCCTCCACAAATCTCCCCCTGTGCTGTATCCTTCCAACCCTCAACCCCCTTGACGAGAAGTATCTCGTAATTGCAGTCTCCGCATCCTCTGGACTCATATCATCCTTACAAACCCCATAAGCTCCACACCATTCCTGATAATCACCATAAGGGGTTCTGTGTTCCTGGGCATAAACCTGCCAGTGCGGTGAATAAAGGAATGGAGATACATGGATAAAAACAAACAGAAAGGTCAAAATGCTCAGCCCTTTTAAAAAGAATTCTTTATTACATATGAATCTCACCATTAAATTAAAATAATACTTGAAGATGAAGAAATTATGAAGATTTTTTTATTAAGAGGACCTTCTGCCTCGAGGACAGCCCCTTAATAATAGAAATCGAATTCTTTTTAACACCAAGTTCTTCCGATAAAAACTCAATCAACTCCTCATTAGCTTTATTATCTACAGGTGGAGACGTAAGTCTTACCTTTATCTCTTCGCCCTTTATCTCGATCCCCCTCCTTGAAGATCGTGGCTGCACTTTCACTCCAATTACAATCCCATCCTTTGTCTTTTTATGAGGAATCTCCATCTTTACCCAAACGTTGCAAAATAGTGCGACGTCAGACTGCAGCTCTGTCGCTCGGTGGGGGAGTGAGTTCTTTTATCACGGCTATCTCATCGCATTCAGGAAACTTGGGACACCTGAGACATTCTCCCCATATCTTTTGAGGCAACTTCGTCTTGTCTATCTCGGTAAAGCCAAACCTTTTGAAGAAATCAGGGTGATAAGTAAGGGCAAAAACCCTGTCTATGCCGAGATTCCTTGCCTCCCTTAAACAGGTTTTTACGAGAAGGCCTCCTATGCCGAGCCTCTGGGCATCTTTTTTAACCGCAAGGGATCTGATTTCTGCAAGATCTTCCCATAGAATGTGCAATGCACAAACACCCTTAACCTCGCCTCCTTCTTCAAAGACAAAGATATCCCTGATATTTTCATAAAGGTCATTCAGGGACCGAGGAATCATCTCACCCTTTTTGGCAAAATCATTAATGAGGCGGTGGACTGCCTTTATGTCAACTATCTTAGCCTTTCTTACTGGCAATGTAATCTATACCCCTCTTGATGGCCTCAATATTTTTTAGAAACCTCTCCTCTCCCTTTGAGCCTGTAAGCATCCTGAGGGCATTATAAGCACTATCAGGTTTGATTAAACCAGAATAAGAGATAAAGGCGCCGAGCATCACCATGTTTGCCGATGCTGCAATCTCATTTGCAGGTACCCCAATATATTTAACATCTACTCTAAGATCAGGCTTACCTATCAACGATGTATTATAGATAATAACCCCACCTGGTTTCACCCTTCCTGAAAATCTTTTCAGTGAAGCCTCATTCATGGCTATAAGCAAATCTATATCAAATACTATTGGGGACCCTATTAGTTCCTCAGAGATAATGACTGTGCAATTAGCAGTCCCTCCTCTCATCTCAGCCCCATAAGAAGGAAAGCACGTTACTTCTTTGTCTTCAAGCATACCCCCATAGGCTATAAGCCTTCCAAGCAGCAATACCCCCTGACCTCCAAAACCTCCTATGAGAATGCTTGTCTCCCTCAATTATGACCTCCTTTTGACAATCCCTTATCCTTCAGGATCCCTGGTCTAAAGGTCTGCACCATCTTTGTACCAATGAAATTAAGGGACTCTTCGGGTGTTAGCCACCAGTCTGTTGGGCAGGGCGAAAGTATCTCTATAAGGCTAAACCCCTTTCCTTCAATCTGATATCGAAGGGCCTTCTCTATATAAGCCTTTGTCTTCAATATATTCTTTGGCGTATCAACAGAGGTCCTCGCTATGAAGGTAACGCCTTCAATTGTGGCCAGCATCTCTGACACACAAAGAGGATACCCTGCCTTTTCTGGCTCCCTACCCTTCGGTGTCGTTGTTGTTTTCTGACCAATAAGAGTGGTTGGTGCCATCTGACCACCTGTCATACCATATGTTGCATTATTCACAAAGAATACCGTTATATTTTCTCCCCTCGCAGCGGCATGGATTATCTCTGCCGTACCTATGGCAGCAAGGTCACCATCTCCCTGATAGGAGAATATTATCCTGTCAGGTAACACCCTTTTCATTGCTGTTGCAGCCGCAGGGGGTCTGCCATGGGCAACTTCAAGCATATCAATATCAAAATAATCATAGGCAAAGACAGCGCAACCAACCGGTGCTATCCCTATAACCCTTTCTCTAATATCCAGTTTATCTATGCACTCACCTATAAGCCTATGAATGATGCTGTGACCACATCCAGGGCAATAACGAAAAGGTGTCTCTTTAAGGCTCCTGGGTCTATCAAAGACCTTTCTCATCCTCTCCTCCTTCTAATAAGAGTCCCTCGAGCAAACCATAATCGCTCACAATCAATTCATCAAATTTAAAAATATCCATTATCTTAATTGTAAGTATTATACCAGGTATAATCAAGTCAGCCCTTTCTCTCTCAAGCCCTTTGATATCCTTTCTAAGAGATATTGGTATAGAAACGAGTTTATTTCTCATATCCTTTAATCTATTGAGGGCAAGATGATAGCCATGTACAATTTCAGGTTCATAGTGATCAAGAGAGAGGTCTATTGCGGCCAGGGTCGTGATAGTGCCTCCTGTTCCGATTAGGTTAGTGTCTGTAAGCCTATCAGGTAAATCAGCCTGGAGTTGTCGAATTTGGCCCTCGATATACCATTCAAGTGCTTTCAGTTCAGCAGGAGAAGGAGGGTCATGCCTAATATAATCTTCAAGAAGGTTTACAACACCAATAGGTAGTGAACCACAACTTGGTACATTCGATCCTTTCG
>JBKBUB010000031.1:0-10083 GCA_046290925.1 Thermodesulfovibrionales bacterium
TCAAGGTATTCGTCCATGGTAATTGAACAGTAATTTAGGGGCGACTAAGTCGCCCCTGACTCGTTTAGATCTTCACAACGTTCACTGCTTTGGGACCCTTTGGGCCGTCAACAACTTCAAAGCTAACTGCCTGACCCTCGGAAAGGGACTTGAAGCCATTGCCCTGGATGGCTGAATAATGTACAAACACATCTGCACCATCCTCTTTGGTAATAAAACCAAAGCCTTTGGATTCGTTGAACCATTTAACGGTTCCTTTTTCCATTCTGCTACACCTCCTTACATACTTAAACTAAAAGTACGGAAGAGCCATAAAAAAACCGCAAAGTCTAAAAGCCTTGCGGTCTACGACAAAAACTTCCAGAACTTCATGCTTTATGATACATGTAAATATCAAAAAGGTCAAGACATTGTATAAGTTACATACATTGTTGACCTATGGAATTGACAATACTTGAATAAAAGCATTATTATTCTTTTAAGAGGAGGTTGAGATGTTTGAACGATTTACAGAGAGAGGGAGAAAGATAATCATATATGCTCGTGAAGAGGCAGAAAAGAGACAGAATGATTATCTGGGAACTGAACATATATTACTTGCCCTTCTGAGGGATGATGATGGCCTACCTGTAGCAATCCTTAGAAAGATGGGTATATCGATTGATGAGCTTTACATGGAGGTAGAAAGAAACCTTCCCTCAGGAACTAATATAATGACCTTTGGTGATATTCCTTTTACACCGAGGGCAAAGAGGGTCCTTGAACTTGCGGTAGAAGAGGCAAGGCTTTTAGGACACAATTATATTGGAAGCGAACATCTGATGCTCGGTCTCATAAGGGAGGAGGAAGGGATCGGGGGGAAGATACTACGATCCTTTGGCGTTAACCTTCTCGGTGCAAGGCAGCTCACGATAAATCTTGCCCTCAGGACCCATACACATGTAAGAGAGAAAAGGACCTCCACGCCTGCCCTCGACGAGTTCGGCCGCGATCTAACACAACTGGCAAGGGCGGGGAAGCTCGACCCGGTAATTGGCAGAGAGGATGAGATAGAAAGGGTTCTTCAGATCCTCGGCAGGAGGATCAAGAATAACCCAGTAATAATTGGCGAGCCTGGGGTTGGAAAAACAGCGATAGTTGAAGGACTTGCCCAGAAGATTGTTAATGGCGACGTCCCTGAAACTCTGATAGGTAAGAGGATAGTTTCTCTTGATCTGGGCGCCCTCATTGCTGGCACAAAATACCGTGGTCAGTTCGAGGAAAGACTCAAGATAGTCATGAAGGAGATAACACAATCTGATAATGTTATTCTTTTTGTCGATGAGTTACATACATTGATAGGTGCTGGAGCAGCTGAAGGCTCTGTCGATGCCTCGAGCATGTTGAAGCCTGCCCTGTCAAGGGGGGAGATACAGTGTATAGGTGCTACAACGCCTGATGAATACAGAAAATATATTGAAAAGGACGGTGCGATGGAAAGGAGGTTTCAGCCCATATACATCCAACCCCCGAGCGTAGAAAATACGATCAAGATTCTCCTTGGGCTGAAGAACAGATATGAAGCACATCATCGTGTAAAGATCAGTGAGGAATCAATCGAGGCTGCAGCAAAACTATCGGACAGATATATTACAGATAGGCATCTCCCTGACAAGGCAATAGATGTAATAGACGAGACAGGCTCGAGGATAAAGCTCAAAAGATACACCCCTCCACTGGAGTTAAAGGAGATTGAGCATGAATTAAGCAGGCTTTCGCGGGAAAAGAATCTATATGTAAAACTCCATGACCTTGAAAAGGCTGCTGCTATAAGGGCAGAGGAGGAGAAGATAAAGAAGCTTTACGACCAGATGCAACGTCGATGGAAGGAAAATTTAGGCAAGGAGATACCTGTCATAAGGGAGGAGGATGTTGCCTATACCGTATCAAAGATGACAGGTATCCCGCTCTTTAAGTTAGAGCAACAAGAATCTGAAAAGCTTATAAGGATGGAAGAGACCCTGCATAACAGGATAATAGCTCAGGATGAGGCAATTAAGGCCATATCAAAGGCAATAAGGAGATCAAGGGCAGGGCTTAAGGGCAGGAAGAAACCTATTGGGTCATTTTTCTTTTTAGGTCCAACAGGCGTTGGAAAGACAGAACTTGCAAAGGCCCTTGCTGAGTTTCTCTTTAATGATGAAAATGCACTGATAAAGATTGATATGTCGGAATACATGGAGAGGTTCAATGTCTCGAGGCTTACAGGTGCACCTCCAGGTTATGTTGGTTATGAGGAGGGCGGTCAGTTGACAGAAAAGATAAGGAAAAGGCCCTATTCCGTTGTCCTCTTTGATGAGATAGAAAAGGCCCATCCTGATGTCTTCAATATTCTTTTACAGGTTCTTGATGAGGGCGTGCTAACCGATAGCTTTGGCAGAAAGGTAGATTTCAAGAATACAGTGATAATCATGACTTCAAACCTCGGTGCAAGGATAATAGAAAAATCCACCCCCCTCGGTTTTCAGAGGGTTGCCTCAGAGGATGTCTATCTTAAGATCAAGGACAACGTCCTGCAAGAATTGAAAAAGACCTTCAACCCTGAGTTTCTGAATCGCGTTGACGAGATTATTGTATTCCATCCCCTTGAGAAGGTACATCTCGTATCTATCATTGATCTTCTAATAAAGGATCTGAACAAACAGCTTATAGAACAGGGTCTTCAGATAGAGGTCGATCACGCTGTAAAGGAATGGATTATTAATAAGTATTACCAGCCTGCCTATGGAGCAAGGCCCATGAGGCGCGCTGTCCAGAGGGAGATCGAGGACCCACTCTCTGAGCATATACTGACAGGACGATTCAAAGAGGCACAGAGGATAAAGGTTTATCTCGAGTCCAATACTCCTATTTTTGCTGAGGCAGAGGAAGAGGCACTTCTGTCAGGTGTCAATTAAGGCGAGGTCAGGTCTTGAGGTATAGGGGTTTAATCTTAGTTGCCATTGCTGCTACTGCTTTGCTCATTCTTCTTTTTGGTGTAAGAAAACAGGAAAAGGTTCAGACAATCAAGGCAATCGAGGGGCTTGATGCTCCTGAGATCTCTTTAAATGATTTATCTGGCAAAAGCCTGAAACTCTCGGAACTTAACGGTTCTGTAGTCTTTATAAACTTCTGGGCTTCCTGGTGTCAACCCTGTCGTGATGAAATGCCATCGATTCAAGGTCTCTATAACAACTTTAAAGGCAACGATAAATTCAAGATGATTACCATACTTTACAAGGACGAGCCTGAAAAGGCCATCTCCTATCTTAAAGAAAATAACCTTGATCTGCCCTTATGGATTGATAGAGAGGGAAAGGCTGCAGTTGCCTATGGTCTGACGGGTGTCCCAGAGACCTTTATCATAGACAAAAAGGGGATCCTGAGGAAAAAGGTTATAGGCCCTGCTGATTGGAACTCCGCAGGCGTTATATCCTTTATATCTGAACTTATTAAGGAATGAAGGAAGAAAAGGCCGTTCTCTTTACAGGTCTACTCTTTCACGAAGAGATATATCTTAATGAGGCACGGCAACGGCTTTTGAACCTCTTCGGAAAGGTGCTTTTTGAAAGTCCAACCTTCGACTGGGACTACTCTGAATATTATAGAGCGGAACTTGGATGGCCAATAAAAAGAAGTTTTATTTTCTTCGATGGCCTTATAAACTCAGAGACCCTTCCTGATATCAAGCTTCTTACAAGAGAAATAGAGGGGTCTCTTTCTCAGGATGGCAGGAGATCTATTAACATAGACCCAGGCTACCTGACCCTCTCAAAGGTTGTGCTCGCCTCTACAAAGAACTATTCTCACCGGATATACATGGGAAAGGGAATCTTTGCTGAGGTGACCCTCATCTTCAGGAATAAGAGGTACAGGCCTCACCTATTTACATATCGTGACTATGCAAGCGATTCTTATATAGATATATTCATGAAGGCAAGGCAACATTTAATCAATACCATTCAGCCCTATTCTCTGGAACATACCAGTGGATAAAGTCGTACCATATGCCGAGGGGTGCCTTTTCTACACCCTTAAATCTCTTATGCAATACAGGCAGGGCGTCAGGAACAAAAAGGAATGTGACAGGTTGTTCCTCGGCAAGGATTCTGTGAATCTCATGGTAAATTTTCTTTCTTTTTTCGAAGTCAAAGGTCCTTCTTCCTTCGATCAGGAGTCTGTCAACCTCTTCATTCTTATAAGAGATAAAATTAAATTCACCCTCCTTCGTCTTTGAGGAATGCCAGATATCATATATATCCGGATCTCTTGATAGGGCCCAGCCGAGGATGACCGCCTCAAATCTCCTCTTGTCGATAAATTCATGCAGCAGCGCCTGCCATTCAAGAACCTTAATATCCATAATAATGCCAATCCTTTTGAGATCCTCTTTAATTATTTGCGCTGCCTTTATCCTTACGTCATTTGCCTGATTAACGAGGACAGTAAATCGAAAAGGTTTTCCATCTTTATAAAGGATACCGTCCTCTCCAGGCCTCCAGCCTGCCTCAAGGAGTAAACCAATTGCCTTTTCAGGATTATAATCAATATCCTTGACATCGGGATTATAGGCCCATGACTCAGGAGGGAATGGCCCTGTGCAGGGTGTTCCGTAACCGAGTAAGACACCATCGATTATATCTTTTTTATTTATGGCATGAGATAAGGCCCTCCTGACCCTTTTATCAACAAATCGGGGGTCTTGCAGGTTATATCCCAGGTAAGTATAGCCAAAGGCAGGATAGCGAAACTTCTGAAAATATCTTTTGAAAAGGGTTGTTTCTGTCTGGAGTTTATACTGAGGTGGCGTAAGGGCCATGTAATCTATACCGCCAAATTTGAGTTCAAGAAATGTTGTTGCCTGATCAGGTATTATCCTTGCGACGTATCTGTTTATGTTTGGTCTCCCCTCAAAATAATCATCAAAGGCCTCGAGTACTATCTTTTGCCCTGTGACCCATTCTTTCATTCTGTATGGTCCTGTACCAACAGGATTTCTATTAAACTCCTCTGATTTGATATCCCTTCCTTCCAGGATATGTTTTGGAATGATTCCCATTCCCCAGGATTCGAGGGCAGGGGCATAAGGTTCCTTGTATGTCACCCTTACAGTATATTTATCTATTGCCTCCACCTTTTCGACAGGGCCATAATTACTTCCATAAGGGGTTGGCACCTTCGGGTCCGTGACTGTCTTATATGTGAATATGACATCATCAGCCGTAAATTCAACCCCGTCATGCCACTTTACATTTTTCCTCAAGTGAAATATTATTTCGAGACCATCCCTTTTTATCTCCCATGATTCTGCAAGGTCACCTTTGATCTTAATATTTTTATCGTATTTGGTAAGACCATTGAATATAAGGCCACTTATCTCTCCCGAGGCACTATCAGAGGCTAAAAGCGGAAGGAGTCTTTTGGCATCCGCCCCAAAGCCTACGGTGATCTCAAAGGGCTTTTTTACATCAGGCTCCCTCGCACAGGAGGTACAGAGGATGATCGAAAGGCAAAATAGTGTTGTTAACCTGAAAAAGACCTGCTCTTTAATCTTTAATGGCTTCCACACTATTGCGCTGATGCACTATTTCTGTGCAGGAGCCTGCTGCTGAAGTGGTGTTGACTGAACAGGTCCCTGACCTGCTGGCATTTCCTTCTTTTGCTCAACAGGTAAGGTCTTCTTAACTACAGAACCTCCTTTAGTCGTGGATATGGCAAGTAGAAGGGACGTTATCATAAAAACAACGGCAGCTATCGTGGTAAGCTTGCTAAGAAAGGTTGCAGCACCCCTGCTTCCGAAAAGGGTCTGGCTTGAACCACCAAAGGCTGCACCGAGTTCAGCACCCTTGCTGCTCTGTATCAAAACAATGAAGATTAGAAACAGAGACACGATTACATGGATTATAAGTAGTAAAGTCGTCATTATATCCCCCTTTTAAATTTTACAATCCTTTCAAAACTTTCTGGTTTCAGGCTTGCACCGCCAACAAGTGCACCATCCACATCAGGACAGGCCATGAGGCTATCAATATTGTCAGGTGTCACGCTTCCGCCATAAACTATTCTTATTGTGTCGGCAATCTCTGAGATTGCTCTAATCGTCTCCCTTATAAAGGCGTGGGCTTCCTGAGCCTGTTCGGGAGTGGCGGTCCTGCCGGTCCCAATGGCCCATACAGGTTCATAGGCTATAACGATATCTGACAGATTAACATCTTTCAATCCTTCGTTAATCTGTCTCTTTAGCACTTCAAAAGTCATACCATCTTCCCTCTCCTTAAGGGTCTCACCAACGCAAAATATAACTTCGAGCCCATTTTTCAGTGAAGCCTTTACCTTTTTATTCAGCATCTCATCATTTTCGCCAAAGTACTGCCTTCTTTCTGAGTGTCCAACTATCACATAATTACAGCCGACATCCTTCAGCATCAAAGGAGATACCTCACCTGTAAAAGCACCTTTTTCCTCATAAAAGACATTCTGTGCTGAAAGCCTGATATTTGAATCCTTTATCAGTTCAGCAACTGAATGAAGGGCAGTGAAGGGAGGAGCGATAACCATATCTGTATCGTCTATCCCTTTGACAGAGGGTATAAAGGTAGAAATATAATCCCTTGCCTCGGCAATCGTCTTATTCATCTTCCAGTTAGCTGCTATAAAAGGTCTTCTCATTACTATGTAATTTAGATTATCAATAGCATTTATGTCAAGCCAGCGAATTACCCGCAATTTGCCGACAGAACTAATGTAAAGAAAATGGGCAGCCTTTTCAGATGCCCATCGTTTCTTTTGACAATTCTCAGGCAATGAATTGCAGAAAGTCAAAAATAGTGGTATGATTAAAAAAAACATTTTGTCTGGAGGGGATTATGAATCTGCAGGAGGAGATAGCAAAGGTTGCCTATGAACTTTATCTCAGGAGAGGATGCGTCCACGGCCATGACCTTGATGACTGGCTTGAGGCGGAAAGGATCGTCTTGGCAAGACATTCGGGACAGGAAATAGAAGAGCCAGAGGTAGAGGTCTCGGAGGAAGAAGAGGTCATATCAGAAACCATGCCAACAACAGAAGCAGAAGAAACCGTGATTGAAGAAACCGAGACGCCTATTGTGGAAGAACCAAAGAAAAAGGGTGGGAGACGGAAAACAACTAAGAAAGCGGAAGAAAAACCCAAGAGGGCGAAAAAGACTACAGGGAAAAGGCCAAGGAAGAAAGAGTAGAATGAAGGAGGCAATGTTTTATGAGAGGCTTGGCGAGGGGAAGGTCAGATGCTTCCTCTGCGCCCAGCATTGCATTATCTCGCCTGGTAAAAGGGGAATCTGTGCTGTAAGAGAAAACATTGACGGTACCTTGTTCAGTCTCGTTTATGGGAAGGTTATAGCCCGACATATAGATCCCATTGAGAAAAAACCTCTCTTTCATTTCTATCCTGGCTCGAGATCATACTCCATTGCCACCGTGGGTTGCAACTTCCGATGTCTCCATTGTCAGAACTATGATATATCACAGTATCCAAAGATATACCCTGACATCCCTGGTGAGGAGATGACGCCTGAGGAGGTAGTAAGAGAAGCGGAGATAACAGGTTGTGAGAGTATATCGTATACATATACAGAACCAACCATATTCTTTGAATTTGCCTATGATTGCGCACGCCTTGCCCATGAAAAGGGGATTAAGAATGTATTTGTGAGTAATGGATATACAAGCCCCGAGGCAACGAGGACCATTGCACCTTATCTCGATGGAAACAACATAGACCTGAAGGGTGATGACAACTTTTATAAGAAGGTGGCTGGTGCGAGGCTCCAGCCTGTCCTTGATACAATAAAACTCATGAAGGAACTCGGTGTCTGGGTGGAGGTCACGACACTGATTATCCCCACATATAATGACTCTGAGGAATTCCTGAGATGGGTTGCGGAATTCATAAGGTCTGTTGACCCATCCATGCCCTGGCATGTAACACAGTTCTATCCAACATACAAACTCACTGATCAGCCTCGAACGCCTGTAAGCACACTCAGAAGGGCAAGAGAGATAGGGCTCAAGGCAGGTTTGAGATATGTCTATGAAGGCAATGTCCCAGGAGAGGGTGGAGAAAATACCTATTGCCCCGAATGCGGGGAACTACTTATCGAGAGATTTGGTTTCTCCCTTACAACAATAAAGATGAAGAATTCGAAATGTTTTAACTGTGGAGCAAAGATAGAAGGTATAGGCATGCCGTAGTTAAATGAGTTTTTCTGGATTGCCTGAAAAGATTGGATAAACACCGATAACGTTTTCCATATCCTGAATTTTCTTTAGAATTCTTATAATAGAATGAATGTTATCAGTATCGAAAAAAAGCACGATATTATTATCCTTTATTGAGTAACCGAACCCTGACATCTCATTTAAAGACTTTACTACATCTTCAAGGGAACCCTCCTTTATTCGGACTATAACAGTCACGAATACCTCAAAATTTAAAGGACAAGGGTCTGCTTTCCCCTTTGATCTCCTCGCAGGCAGCTATGCAATCGCCACAGTTGTGGCATAAAGGGTATATCTTTCCTTCAATAGGATTCAATCCAAGCTGGCACGCCTTTACGCATTCAAGGCACCTACCGCACACATGCTCCGTGTCTTCTTTATAAGAAACCTTCATCGTTTTCTTAAACCTGAACAGACCAAGAAAGCCTCCGACAGGACAGATATAGTTGCACCATACCCTTCTAAGTAAGAAGATCTCTGCAAGAATAATAATACCGATGAGGAGTATCTCTAATCCCACAGTTTTTTCATAAAATAACTTAGAGACTTGAACAGATATTATTCCTGGAGCGGATATGAGATTTGCAACAGGAAAGGCAAATAGAAGTACCAGTATAAGTAAGGCTGCAAGCACTGCATATCTCGGCAATGGCCGTGGTGAAGGTTTTAAAAGCCTTTTCAGGGATAACCTTTCAGAGAGGTAGTCAAAGATTTCAGAGATTGTATTTTGCGGGCAGGCCCAACTGCAAAAGACCCTTCCAAAGATAAAGGCAATAGCAATAGGAATGAGCATTGACAGCAAAAGCTTGCTTTCCGCTGACAATGTAGACAATATCACCTGAAAACCGCTCAGGGGGTCTGTTATCCATACGCCGTCTATGGCAAGGGAATAAAGGCTTCCCATGAGGATGGTTATTCCCTTTCTGTTCAGGATTGGTATAGCGACTATCAAAAGAATCGTTAAAACCTGTGTTATTCGTCTGAATATCTTAATCTTCATCCCATCACCTATAGCTTATTTCCTATGACCCACATTTATCGCTGCTGGTTCAACCGGACAGACATTTTCGCATATGCCGCAGCCTACACACTTTTTCTCATCCACAACGGGTCTCAGTTCGTTGTCCATCTTTATTGCTTCATCAAAGATCGGGCAACTCTGATAACAACTCCTGCATAGGGTTCCCTGCCATGCAAGGCAATCCTTTTTGTTTATTTTGGCTATACCCATCCTTACATCCTGCTTATTCTTAAGTTTTCTATCCAGTGCGCCCGAAGGGCAGACAGGCGGGCATTTCATACAGAGATAGCAGGGTATCTCTCTCGCCTTTATGATTGGTGTACCCATAACAGATAAGCCGTCAAAGAGGCTTGCGATCTTTATGGATTTATAAGGGCAGACCTGAACGCACTTGCCGCATCTTATGCATTTTGCGATAAAGTCGATTTCTTTAGATGCTCCAGGTGGCCTGAGGAGATTCTTACTCATAATCTCCTGCATAGACAGGATATACACCTATAACGTTGGCAATGCTGTAAAATCCCTTAATCGTGTTATCAATAACCTGCATATCCTCACCTTCTATAACAGTAACTATCTGATTATCTTTAATCCCATAAACGCTGACATTGTTTATTCTGGCGAGGCTGTTTAAGACAGCCTCGCCAGACCCATTTTCAAACTCCACTATCACGCTTGCAACAGCCATTATGCCTTCTCTATCTTTACTGCACAGATCTTGAACTCTGGCTGTTTTGACATTGGATCATAGGCATCAATCGTGACAAGGTTAATCAGTTTATCAGGAT
>JBKBUB010000032.1:0-10037 GCA_046290925.1 Thermodesulfovibrionales bacterium
CTTCGCCCTTCTCAAAAGGAAGTTATAAAGCGTCACAGAAGGTATTGCCACAAGAAGCCCCACCGCGGTAGCCTTTAAGGCAAGGGCAAGACCTATCATTATCTTACCTGTATCCATGAATCCTTCCCTTCCCATTGTGTAAAATGTGAGCATTATTCCGAGGACAGTCCCCAATAAACCGATATATGGTGCATTGCTACCTATGGTTGCTATTATGTGGAGCTTCTTTGTGAGTTCAAGCTCGAGGGCCTTTTTGTCAGAAAAATCCTCTGCCCTCACATTCTTAAAGACAAGGTGTCTCTCAATAGCTATAGCTATGGCTATAATACTTAAAAGAGAAAGAAAACCTATTATCCCGTAATCAATTGCAATCTTAAGCCATTCCACTGTGACCTCCTTATATAATTATTATCTTTATCCCCATAACTACAATCATCGCCACAGAGATACCTTGTAGATATGGAACAAAGCCTTTAATCTCTGTCTTAATAGTCTTTGAAATTACTGATATACCTCCGCCAGCAATAATGAGAGGTGAAATAATTAATCCCAATCCATAAATTAAACCGTAAGAGACTCCCACACTTAAAGAGCCGTTCTTTGCAGCAAGCAGAAACATCGTAAAAAGCGGAGGACACGGTATAAGGCTTGTTAATACACCTACCAGAAACAGAGAAATCTTCTTACTCATAACCTGCCTTTTATTACAACATTCTCTCTTGCTGACAAAGGGAATAGAAAGGCCGAATACAATAATTGTTACACCCATAATCCATTTTGCAGGCGTGCTTTTGTCAAGCATCAGTACATTTCCGAGGTATGCTGAAAGTCCTCCTATAAAGACATAACAGATCAGTTTTCCTGACAGAAATAAAAGTGATGATTTCACGCCATCGGCAAATCCACTGCCTGTGCTTAAGAGATAAGGGCCGATATAGGGCAGGCATGTGAGGCTGCAGACAGTTGCCCCATAAAGCAGCCCTAATAAAAATAGACCTACTGCATCATGCATGAACTTTTTCTCCTTCTGCGAAGAAAGCCTCTCGGGCAATGACTGCTGCGCCGAGGGCAGTGGTAATTTGTGGTATCTCTGGTACAATGACTTTCCTCATCAACTCGTCTTCCATTGCTGCAACAAGCCCTCTATTCAGAGCAGGCCCACCATCGAGGAAAACCATATCCTCAATGCCGATCCCCTTTGTAAGTCTTACTATCCTCCTCGCTATTGAGTAATGAATACCAGCTATGATCTCCTCCCGACCGTGACCGTTTGCAAGAAGGCTTATAATCTCAGTCTCTGCAAAGACCGTACAGGTGCTATTAATGGATAAAGGGACATCTGCCCTGAAATGATATTCACCCAGTTCATTAAGATCTATCTCGAGGTTTCTTGATGCCATCTCCAGAAACCTCCCGGTGCCTGCAGCACATCGATCATTCATTACAAAGTTCCTCACATGTCCATTTTCATCAAGGGATATGACCTTTGAGTCCTGGCCACCAATATTTATAATTGTCCTTATATCGCCATTTAGACCTGCCACTGCCTTTGCTCCAATGGCATTTGCAGTTATCTCACTTACTGATTCATCAGCCTCTTTGAAGAGCTTCCTTCCATAACCTGTAGAGACCATGTATGCCAGATCCTCCCTTTTTATCCTGTTACTTGCAAGGAGACGATTGAGGGCATCGAGGGCATTCCTGTAGAAAAGGCTTCTTGTGGGCGTAATATGATGGGAAACCCTTGTTCCATCCTCATCTATGAGGACTACTTTAATAGCTGTTGAGCCTATGTCAATACCTGCAAAGTATTTCATAATCTGTGTTTCCTTTTTCTGTTCCTGATAGATTCAAGAAAGGCCTCAACCCTCGTGGATAACTGTCCTGTATCCTCGGGACTGTAATCGGTCTCTATATATAGCATCTGTATCCCAGCCTCCTCAAGGGCCTTCCCGATTAACTTATGCTCCATTTCGAAAAGATGACATCCTGAAAAGGCTTGATAGACAACGCCATCAATATTAAAATCCCTTATCATGCTGAGGATCCTCTTCATCCTGTCATGATTCCCTGTTATAAAGGGACAGGTACAGGGCCTGAGATATCTGTCTGCAATAGCAGGAATCATATCATAGAGATTTCTTTCATCAAAGGCGACAGCGTCATGGAGGAGACGATTAGAGGAGCAGAAATCATCAGCCACGATAACACCACCTGCCTGCTCGATGATTAATGGGAGTTTTAGATTGGGGAATATTGACGGAGAACCTGTAAGGAGTATCCTTACAGGCCTCTTCATCGATACATGGACCGCCCTTGAGACCCTCTTATTGAGTTCGTTGTTGAGCCTTGTAAGTGCCTCTATCCAGGTCTCTATCTCATCGAAGAAGAAGGCATTCGTAATAAGTATCGCATCCTTTCCATAGATAGGAGAAGGTATGGCCTTCCTGAGTCCCTGAAAAACCCTGAACTCTTCCCTTGCCCTGTTGTAGATCTTTATAGCATCACCTATTGACTTCTTTGTGAACCTCTTTCCCGTTATCTCTTCCAATGTATTTAAAAATCTCCATACAGAGGCCTGCCAGTAAGTTCGGGCCGCCTCGGTGTCCTTCCTCGAAGGGATCTCTAAAGAATAGACCTTGAGGCCCATCTCTTCAAGCATCTCGCCTGCCTTCTTCTTCTGGTCGCAGGTTGTGGGAATGACAATCAGATCAAGGGGATCACTGTAGAGGTCGTTAATGAGGCTTAGCATCCCAACTGTTGCCTTCACAAGGCCACAGGACTTAGCAGGCATCATCTCAGCACCTATCTGCTCAAAGGAATGGCTTCCACTGCAGAGCCTGAGAGATATTGCGCCAGCGGCATAGATGAGTTCTTCTGGAACCTGTATGCATAGAGTACCTATAATTCTCTTTCCATTCCTTTTCTGTTTCCTCTCACTATAGACCTTTTCAAAAAGTTCATAGAAATATCCCATCCCTTCTGGATTCTCAGAAAAATCCTCTCTGAGCTTCTTGAGCGTTTCTTTTACCTCCATGGCAAGATGGGTGATGGTATTTTTAATCACTCTTTCATTCCTCTCCATTCCCCTATTCATCCTTCTGCCCTCTTACCTAATAGTACCTTCTTTCCCATTCTCCTAAAGAATCCCTCCGAAGTTGATTCATACACTCGAATCCACCCGAACCTCACCTCAAGGCATCTCTCCTCAGGACAGGCTGCGACACATTTCAGGCACATCATGCAGTCTTCCTTTACGATATTCCTGCTTATCACATCATCAGCTATCTCTTTTATTCCCACGTCGCAGACCCTGTAACAATTACCACATCTCGTACATTTAGAGCCATCTTTCAGGAGCTTCAGGATAGCCGCCTTCGAAAAGATATAGTGTAGTGCACTCATTGGACAGAATAAGCAGAAGAACCTCTCCTTCACAAAGGTACCTACAAAGAATATACCTGCTACTGCCATCCCGAGACCTGTGAGGATTACCTTTGTAACTGAGCTGAAGTCAATAACAAACTGACTGAGATCCCCAGAAAAGATCGGAAGGATTACCCTTGATGGACAAATCATGCAATATGGAGTAGATAGATCCTGCGTAAGTCCAAGATTCGCTATACCTAAGGGAAGAAGCACGAGAAGTACAAGAAGTATATATTTGACCCTCTTAAGACTTTTGGTGGTACTGTCCCTGTATCTGCTATAGCTGATTCCAAGCCTTTCCCTTAGCCTTGTAAACCAGTCCTGGAGTGTACCGAGGGGACAGATAAAGCCACACCATGCCTTATTGAAAAGTATGAAAAGCAGGGAAAAGGTGGCAAGGCCTGTAAGGATACCAATGCCTCTACCAGTAAAGAACTGACTTAGGGGTATATTCATCTGGTGCTGGAGTGGCCAGAGATAACAGGTCCCACCTCTGTTTTCAACAAAAGGACAGGCAAAGGTAGGCATGTTTGTACTGATATCAATGGCAAGATAGCCTCCGTAAAGGAGGAATGTAAAGGCAATCACCTGGAAATAGGATCGAAAACGGTTTATGTCAGAATTATTAATGAATCTTCTGATCCTTTTTATCATTTCCATCCAAAAGACCTCTTCTGTCTGTAAATAAATACCACTATACCGGATACGATAGAAAATAATGTCATTATCAACAGACCATAAGCATAGGAGGTGTACTCTATCCTGTTTGTCTGAGCTTTCCATGAAAAGGTGCAGATATATTTAATCCTGCTGTAGGGTCTGTCCCCAAAAAGTCCTTTCTTATCAGTCTCATATTCAGCAATAAGTGAAAACCCGCTCTTCTTCCTTGCATTAAATTCACTCCACCTTTCAGGATAATAATCCCTGATGATCTGAAATGAGCCGTTCCCGTCGTTGCCAGTCCTGCAGGACTTCATCCATCCACTCTGGGTGATTACCCTCACATCAGCACTGATAGGCCTGCCATAATGTAATACAGAAAAGGCAACCCTATCGCCCGAAGCCGTCCTTGAATGAAAATTCCTGTCCCAGAGGTCGTATCCTATTATCTCGAGAGGTACCTGCTCGAGATATTTTGGCCTTAACCTCTCTTTATCGTATTTAAATTTATGTCCCCATCCGCAGCTGTGATTGACTACATTCAGTTTAGCAACCCTTATGAATAGTGTGTCATTCACGATCTTGTTATCGATAACGTACAGATTGAATATCCCATCCATTGTGCCATCCATAGGCTTTGTATCAAAGGTTACAGACCAGACACCTTCATCGTGGTTCAATCGGGCCTCTCTTATTGAGCCATCAGGCCTTAATACAAAGGCCCTCGCACTTTCAGAGAGGTCATGGTTGTTGAGATAAAATCTCTTAAAAGGTGTTGCCCTGTGTTCGGAATGTTCATTTCCAGTCTTTCTGCCTCCATGACCTTCATGACCAGAAGGCGGTCTCTCTGAAAGGAAAAGGGGCTCTGTTTTTTGGAGTATATCCCCACCCTCGCTACTGCCTATGTAAGCATACCAGACAGGAGCTATGAAAAAGGCGATAAATAATATCTTAGTGATCTTCTTCATCAGAACTTGTAAGTTATTCTCGCCATCATTGTAAGTGGTGCACCGGGTCTATATTGGGTGCTACCACCAACCTCCTTTGTCACCTCCATTGCATACCTTTTGTCAAAGAGATTCTGGACGTCAAGGCTTATATCAAGATTCTTTCTCTCGTAGCCTATGAGAAGGTTCGTAAGGAATTTATATCCCTCATAGGTCTCTGAATTTGCGTTATCCACATAGTATTTCCCCCAAGTATTCGTATCTATCTTGAATTTAAACCCTGAAGTATGCTTATAAGAGGCAAAGAGACTGTATTGATGCATGGGGATATAGGGGTATCTATTTCCGCTCCTGTCATAATAGACATAAGTGGCTCCCTGCCTTACAGGCTCTATAAACTCCTTAAACTTAAAGTCACTGTAGGCATAAGAGGCACCTATAAAGAATCCCTTCAGTACTTGGGCCTTTCCTGACAACTCTATGCCCTTTCTTTCTGACTCCCCAGCGTTACTATACGAGGAGATATTCCCTGGCAGTACGGTCTGGATTATCTCATCCTTTACAGTCATGTAATATAAGGATAGATCAATGCTATGACCACCATCAAACCTTGCCTTAAGGCCTGTCTCATAATTTATGGTCTTTAAGGGCTTCAGTTCCTTATTAACACTCAACTCAGAGGATTGGGGTGTCTGAAAGCCTGTTGAGATATTGCCATAGAGATTAAAGACCTTACTCAATTTATTAACAATCCCGACCCTCGGACTCACATAATCAAAGGTCTTCTCCCTCGAGACAGACTCTCTCGAGACGATATATTTACCCTGAGCATAACTGTATTCCCTGTACTGCTCACTATCTATATCAAATATGACCTGGTCGTATCTCACACCAAGGTCAACGATCCACCTATCAGAGGGCCTCAGGGATTCCTGCAGATAAAGGCCCCACTTCTTTGTAGTATCTTTATCAGTCTCGGCAAGGTCTCCCTTCTCATCAGAGGTGGTGTAAAGAAGCCTTCCACCTGTGCCTGTCACATAATCCCTGTAGGTATATTTCTCCCCATCTGCTTTATCTATCTGGCCTGTAATGCCTCCAGTGAGGATACCTTTTATTCCAACAAAGAGCCTATGCTCAATGTCTGCCTGAATATCCGCTCCATAAACATCAGCACCTCCATCATTAATTAGCCCTGTAACAGGATGATAATGATGCCAGGTCTGATAGAAGACAAGGGGTTTCAGTTTTATGTCCCCTATCTCTTTTTCAAGCTTAATGCTCGAATAAAATACCTCGCTATACCGACCCGTGTTTCTCCATGGTCCGGATGTGAGCTGTGAGATATCACTTTCAAACTGCCCCTTTGTGAGCGTTCCGGGAAGTTGCAGGTCTGCCTTTGTATAACTCAGGTTCGCCTCAAGCGTGGTTTTTTCATCAAAGGAATGACCTATCTTAAGACTGCCCTGATTTGTGCTGAACTCATTCCACTCTCTCCAGGAGTCAGTAGAACGCCTGCTTCCTGTAAAGGTAAAATAAGTATTTCCAATGTGGTTTCCATAAATGAGGTTGTACATCTGGGTATTGTAGCTTCCATAGCCAAGTTTGATACTTTTTATCTCCTCAAAGGGACTCTTTGTAATTATGTTTATAACACCACCTGCAGCATTTGCACCGTAAAGGGTTGAATTAGGGCCTTTAACAATATCAATCCTGTCAACAAGCTGAGTATCAACAAAATCGAGTCTAGTCAGGCCGTCAGGGTCTGTTATAGGGACACCATCAAGAAGAACCATTATCTCCCTTATCCCATACCTCGCCTTAAGGCCCGTCCCTCTTATTATCAGCCTCGCATCATAGGCACCGTTTCTTGATTCTGCCTGAACACCAGGGATACCTGTCATGGCGTCTTTAACATTGAACATCCTCGTCTCCTCTATCTCTTCCCTCGTTACAACACTTACACCAGCAGGAACCTCTTCCGTAGCCCTTTCCGTTCTCGTGGCGGTTACAACAACCTCCTCAAGCCTCTGCTCTGCCTTTTCCTCTCCAAAGGCAGGGGCTGATAGGACCGAGATAATAAGAAAAATCAGATAAAATATCTTCATACACCTAACCTCCTGTGAATTTGTGTTATATTGTGGTATAATTTTTTATGGCCATAGCAAGTCAACAGATTGATGAGATCAAGGAGATGCTCGGGAGCCTTTCTGAAGATGCCCTCAAAGAGGTAAGAGATTTTATTGCCTTTCTCGCTGAGAAGGAGCGCAGACGAAAGGCCTTTGTGGAAAGAATTTGTAAGATTGAAGCTGAATCTGATACCGTAACCTTTGATTCTGTAAAAGAGGCTATGGAGGCAATCAGAAACTGGAGCGAATAATTTGCCAAAACTCGTTTTTGAAAGGCATTTTATGAGGTGTGCAAATAAACTCATCAAAGGTTCACCAGATTTAGATCCAAGATTGGAAAAGGTATTACAACTTCTAAAAGAAAATCCCTTTGCCCCTTCTTTAAAAACCCACGCCCTCTCAGGAGATCTCAAAGGCAGATATGCCTGTTCCCTTACATATGATTTAAGGATCATATTCAAACTAACAGGTGACACTATCCATCTCCTTGACATCGGCACTCATGACGAGGTTTATTAACCTAAAAGACATACTGCACATTGGCATACAATGTCCTTCCCGGCTCAGGTACCCTTATGCCTGAGGCAAAGGGGTCTCTTGAGTAGGAGAGATGCTCGTAGTATTTCTTATCAAAGATATTCCTCACGCCAGCAAAGACCTTGAACCTTTTATAGTTATATCCGACCTTGAGATTCGCTATCGCCCAGCCTGATGTCTTCTTCTCATTTGAGAGAGGGTCAATCTTATCCTGAGGGTCAGCAAAAACTCCTTCGATCTCTCCAAAATAGGTATTGTTGTCATACCTCAAAGCGAGCCTTTCCTTTAATGGTGGAATCTCAGGAAGGTTCGTGTCCTCTGTATCGTTCTTACCCCTTGTGTATGAAAGACCTGCCGTAAGATAGAAATCCGATGGAAGGGCTAATCTTGCTGATGCCTCTCCTCCGTACATCGTGGCATCTATGTTTTTATAAGTCTTTGCATACCTTGAGCCATTAAAGACTTTCCTGACAACAACAAAGTCATTAAGGTCGCTGTAGAAGATATTTATCTTAAGGAGGCCGTTACCTGTGGAATACTTAAGGCCTAAATCAGCCTCATTATTCTTTGTGGGTTTTAAATCAGGATTCCCAACCCAGTCAGGTTTCATCATATCTCCCATCCTCTTAAGGGCAAAGTATCTCTCTACTGGATCAGGCACCCTCACACCATGGCCAAGACCAGCAAAGGCATTAAAAGAATTTGTAATGTCATAGCTGAACTGGATATTTCCGCTGAGATAGGTATCTGTCTTAGACCTTTTTGAATCGGGATAATAGAGATTGTAAAGCTCAGTCCTGTCTATCCCTGCCTCTGTCTCTGTGCTGTCGAGCCTGAGACCTGCTGTGAGATTGAGTTTATCAGTGAGCTTATTTTTTTGTTCCACATATAAACCTATGTTCTTTGTATCCACATCAGGCACAGAGGCCTGATCCATATACATATACATCATTCCTGATTTCATCGCCATTGTGGATACATTGTTCCAGTTCCTCAGATAGTAATCGATCCCTATATTGGTCTCGCCAAGAAATGCGAACTGTCCCTCAATCTTTCCACCATAGGTCTCTGTCTCGGCATAGGTCCTCATGCTGTAAGGTCTTGGAAGGTCATCGGAACACATGGATGGATCCATTGTTGAACTGCATCTCTTTTCATCCGTCATGTCGTGCTTGACCTTATTCCAGTAAGCCTGAAGTCTAACTTCCTTAAAGGTATTACTGATATTGTCAATCTTATAAAGGAGATTGAGCCTGCTTGTGTCATCATAATTGGCATCCATCATGAGGTAGGGATAAAGGACATCGTCAGCCTCCTGCCTTGTTATTGATATTTCTAGGCGATGGTCTTTTAAAGGCTTGAATCCGAGTTTTGTCCATCCTGTCTTTATGTTATAGGCACTGTCGCCCTTTTCAGATTCCCTGTATCTGTTTGGAGATGTGACAGGATAGACCTCTGTGAATTTAATTCCGTCTCCGTCCTCATAAGGCTTTGAGTATTTGTAAGCTATTCCAGCTAAGATATCAGCCTTCTCACCGCCGTAAGAGGCTGTTATAGATGAATTAATGCTATCAAAGGAGCCATAATTGAGATTAATCTCACCATGAAAACCCGGTTTCGCTGACTTTGTCTTTATATCTATAAGACCTGCCATGCTTCCCTGATTCTTTACATCAAAGGGGCCCTTTAAGACATCTATCCTGTCAACCTCGGCAAAATCAAGATGAAAGGATGGTGGATCCATCCTGTTAGGACAGGCACCATAAATCCTTACACCATCAACAAGGACATTAATGTTATCCCTCTGAAAACCTCTCAGGACTATATCATTGGCTATCCCGCCTTTCCTTACCTTTGATAGGCCATCAATGACTTCCAGAGCCTCACCAGCGTCCTTTGCATCCGTCTCCCTGACCTCTCGAACCTCGAGACTCTCAACGCCTGCCTCCTTCTTTGCCTTGACCTCTATCTCCTCAAGGAGAAGACCCTCGGCGAAGGAATACCTCACAGAAAAAGCCGTTAGAAATAAAAAGATAAAGAAAAACAGTGGCCGTCTCATTGCAATAATCATAACTCCTCCTAAATTTAATCTTTAAAAAGGACCCTGCCCAGAAATATCAAGGATACTCCTGGAGCAGGGCCAGTTTATACGGGGAGGTTAAACCGATAGAGATAGTAACCCTATCGATTGATGAAAAGGAAAACTGCTCCAGTTAGGCTTTAAACCTCTGGCGGGTAATCCCTCTGGAATGCTAATAAAGGAAGCTTTAAGGAAAGGTTTAAAGCATCGAAGTATCCTAAAAAGGATACAGGAATGGCTTTACAGGGACATTCAGAG
>JBKBUB010000033.1:0-5620 GCA_046290925.1 Thermodesulfovibrionales bacterium
TACTATCCTCTAAATACTATAATATTCCTAAAATGAAGAACCTGATTTGGAACTCCCCATTTTAAGCAAAAGTAATGAAACAAAATAAATTTTGTGCTAATTTTACCCATATTACAATGCCTGTGGGATTAGATATTGTTTGAGTAAAACAGAGAGGAGAAAAACAGTGAGTTTTTTGATATTCCGATATAGAAGGCCTGCTCTCAGGGAAACGAAAAAAAAGGTATTAATCAATAAGGCAAGTGTCATTTATCCTATTGATGATATTGATTCAGAGTTCTGTTTCTATATAGAGGTTTCTGGGCCTTTAAAAGATAAAGAGATAGAGAGCCTTCGATGGCTTTTGAGTGAGACCTTCGAGCCTGACAATTTTGGAGAGGTCTCATTCTTAGGAGATGAAGATATACTGGAGGTAGGCCCGCGACTCAATTTCACCACACCCTGGTCAACGAACGCTGTATCAGTTTTTTCCTCCTGCGGACTCGACAAGGTCAAGAGAATCGAGAGGTCAAGAAGGTTCAGTTTCATTGTAAAAGAAAAGACAATCGTAAAGAACCTCCACAAGTCTCTCCTCACTACTCACTCATCTCTCTTTTACGACAGGATGACAGAGATGCCTTATAAGGAAAGGTTACAGTCCTTTGACTCAGGCATAAAGCCCGAACCAGTTTATGAGGTCAGGATCATTGAAGAAGGTATCACGGCCCTTGAAAGGATCAACAGGGAATTGGGCCTTGGCCTCGATGAATGGGACATTAATTATTATTACAACATCTTCCTCAATGAGATAAAGAGAAATCCCACAAATGTAGAATGCTTTGACCTCGGCCAGTCAAATAGTGAGCATTCGAGGCACTGGTTCTTTAAGGGAGAGTTGATAATCGATGGTATTAGGATACCTGAGACACTCATGGATATAATAAAGAGACCCTATCTCGAAAACCCAAACAATAGTGTCATTGCCTTCAGGGATAACTCATCCGCCATAAGGGGATACAGGGTAAGGACAATAATTCCAGATAGACCTGGGTATCCATCGAGATTTGTAGAGAAAAACCTCCTTTATCACATCATCTTTACAGCCGAAACCCACAACTTCCCCAGTGGCGTAGCTCCATTTCCAGGTGCAGAGACAGGCACTGGCGGAAGGATTAGGGATATCCAGGCCGTTGGAAGAGGTGGACTCGTTGTGGCAGGCACTGCAGCTTACTGTGTCGGCAACCTCAGGATACCAGGATATGTCCTGCCTTGGGAGGATGAGACCTTTGAGTACCCTGGTAATCTCGCTACACCTTTACAGATAGAGATAGAGGCGAGCAATGGTGCCTCAGATTATGGTAATAAGTTTGGTGAGCCTGTGATACAGGGCTTTACCCGTTCCTTCGGGATGAGGCTACCAGATGGAGAAAGAAGGGAATGGATTAAGCCCATAATGTTTACAGGTGGCATTGGCCAGATGGATTCGAGGCATACCGAGAAAGGTTCTCCTGAGAAGGGGATGCTCGTTGTTAAGGTAGGTGGTCCTGCCTACAGGATAGGGATTGGAGGGGGTGCTGCGTCGTCAGTCCTTGCCGGAGAGTTACCTGAGGAACTGGACTTCAATGCCGTCCAGCGAGGGGATGCGGAGATGGAGCAAAAGATGAACAGGGTCATAAGGGCCTGTATAGAGATGGGTGATGAGAATCCGATTATAAGCATCCATGACCAAGGGGCAGGAGGAAACTGTAATGTCCTGAAGGAACTTGTATATCCATCAGGGGCAATGATAAATGTGAGGAAGATACCCCTCGGTGATGAGACCCTATCCGTTTTAGAGATATGGGGTGCTGAGTATCAGGAGTCAAATGCCCTTTTGATAAGACCTGAGAAGATAAGCCTTTTTGAGGCGTTCTGTAAGAGAGAAAAGGTACCCTATGCTACTGTTGGTGAGGTCACCGGTGATGGTCGCATAGTACTTTATGATGATAGGGATGGAAGCACCCCTGTCAATCTTGACCTTAAAAAGGTACTCGGCGAGATGCCACAGAAGAGATTTAACATGGAGAGGATAAAACCTAAGAGAGTACCACTGATTCTCGAGGGCATAACAATCAAGGATGCCCTTGAGAAGGTTTTGAGGCTTGTCTCAGTCGGTTCAAAGAGGTTTCTGACAAACAAGGTTGACAGGTCAGTGACAGGACTTATAGCGCGCCAGCAATGCTGCGGACCCCTCCATCTTACAGTCTCTGATGTCGCAGTCATTGCTCAGAGTCATTTCGGTTTTACAGGGGCTGCCATAGCAATAGGAGAACAGCCAATTAAAGGGTTGATAAATCCTGCCTCAATGGCTCGGATGGCCGTAGCAGAGGCATTGACAAATATAGTATGGGCATTGATAAGTGACATCGAGGATATAAAGGTATCGGCAAACTGGATGTGGGCTGCAAAGCTACCAGGTGAGGGTGCTGCCCTTTATGATGCAGCAGTGGCGATGTCAGAAATCCTTAGTGAGATAGGAATCGCTGTTGATGGAGGAAAGGACAGCCTCTCAATGGCAGCAATCGTAAAGAAGAAAGACGGTAGCACAGAGACAGTGAAAGCACCAGGTAGCCTTGTTATATCTGCCTATGTAACATGCCCTGATATAAGAAAGGTGATAACGCCTGATATAAAAAGACCTGGCAAGAGCAAACTCCTTCTTATAGACCTTTCTCCATGGAGAAAAAGACTCGGTGGCTCTGCCCTTGCCCATGTATTCAATCAGATAGGTGATGAATCGCCTGATATTGATGATCCCTTTATGCTTAAAAGGGCCTTCATGGCAGTTCAAGAGTTGATTAAAAGGGACTTGATCCTTTCTGGCCACGACGTAAGCGATGGAGGCCTTATAACAACTGTCTTAGAGATGGCCTTCTCAGGCGATTGTGGCCTTAACCTCAAATTTCCAACCGAAGGAGACACCTTTAGCCTCCTCTTTTCAGAAGAGGCAAGTCTCGTCTTTGAATATGATGCTAATGATGAGAAGGAGATACTCAGGATACTTAGAGACTACATATTGCATTACAAGATATTAGGCTCAACAATGGAGGAAAAGAGGATAAAGGTTGAGGTGAATGGTAAACCCATACTCGATGAGGATATGACCTATCTCAGATCCATATGGGAGGAGACGAGTTATCAGATCGAGAGACTTCAGGTAGACCCAGATTGCGCAGATGAGGAGAGAAAGAATATATATGCGATGAAGCGACCGCCCTATAAATTGACCTTTACCCCTCAAGAAACGCCTGAGATATTAAAGAAGGGTAGCAGGCCCAAGGTAGCTATCATCCGTGAAGAGGGCAGTAATGGTGATAGGGAGATGACCTCTGCCTTTTATGAGGCAGGCTTTGATACATGGGATATAATGATGACGGATATAATAGAGGGCAGGATCGGTCTTGATGACTTTAGAGGTATCGCCTTTGTGGGTGGATTCAGTTATGCTGATGTCCTCGACTCTGCCAAAGGCTGGGCAGGGGTGATAAGGTTTAATAAGAGGGCCTTTGAGGAGTTCCAGAGGTTTTATGAAAGGGATGAAACCTTCAGTCTCGGTGTATGCAATGGATGCCAGCTCATGGCCCTCCTCGGCTGGATACCATGGCATGGAATAGGTGATGAAAGGCAACCGAGGTTCATTCATAACAGATCAGGGAGATTTGAGTCCCGATTCTCAACAGTAAAGATTCTTAAGAGCCCTTCAATATTCCTTAAAGGGATGGAAGATTCAATCCTCGGTATTTGGGTTGCTCATGGTGAGGGAAGAGTCCATTTCCCTGATAAATCTATAATGAAGGATGTACTTAACATGGGTCTCGCTCCTGTAAGGTATGTTGATGACTCAGGTGAGGTTACAGAGTCCTATCCCTTTAACCCGAACGGTTCTCCTGAAGGCATAGCAGCCCTCTGCTCCCCTGATGGAAGGCACCTCGCCATTATGCCACACCCTGAGAGGACATTTCTCAAATGGCAGTGGCCATGGATGCCTGAGGACTGGAAGGGAATCGATGCATCACCATGGCTCAGGATATTCCAGAATGCAAGGCGGTGGTGTGAGGAAACATGAGGATCGGCATAGGTTATGACTCCCACAGGCTTGTTGAGGGCAGAAGGCTCGTTATTGGTGGTGTCGAGATACCTTTTAAAAAGGGTCTCCTTGGCCATTCCGATGGTGATGTCCTCATCCATTCAATTATTGATGCTATTATAGGCGCCCTCGGTGAAGGTGATATAGGAAGACATTTTCCTGACTCAGATGCCCGATGGAAGGATATCCCAAGCATCGAGATGCTAAAGCCTGTCATTCATAAACTACCAGAGAAGGGCTTCGAGATAGCCTGGATTGATTCCGTTGTTATTACAGATGAGCCGAGGCTTTCTCCGTATATAGATTCGATGAAAAAGGCAATATCAGCATCAGGTATTCAAGAAGAACTGATAAATATAAAGGCTAAGACGAATGAAGGCATGGGTTTTATAGGTCGAGGTGAGGGAATCGTAGCACAGGCTATCTGTCTTCTGATTGAAAGGAGAGGGTAGTTGTCTCAGTACGATGTGATAGTCATTGGAGCAGGCCACGCAGGTTGCGAGGCTGCCCTCGCCACGGCGAGGATGGGGTTGAGCACCTGTTTATTCACAATGAACCTTGACACTATTGCTCAGATGTCCTGTAACCCTGCCATAGGAGGTCTCGCAAAGGGACATCTCGTAAGGGAGATAGATGCCCTTGGCGGTGAGATGGGAAGAAACACTGATAAGGCAGGTATACAGTTCAGGATGCTCAATCTTTCAAAGGGTCCTGCTGTATGGTCTTTAAGGGCACAGGCTGATAGGGCTTTATACAGGATCGAAATGAGGAAAACCCTTGAGTCTCAGGATAATCTATATATAAAACAGGCGACCGTTGAAAAGATAGTGGTTGAAGATAAGAGTGTTAAGGGTATAATCACATCACTGGGGATATTCTATGGCGCAAGGGCAGTAATTATAACAACTGGCACCTTCCTCAAAGGATTAATCCATATTGGACTTGAGAACTTTGAGGCAGGAAGGGCAGGGGAGTTTCCATCAATAACCCTCTCTGATTCCCTTAGATCTCTTGGTTTCAAGATGGGAAGGCTAAAGACAGGGACACCACCAAGGCTGGATGCAAAGACCATTGATTTCTCAAAAACAGAGGCACAATATGGAGACGAACCACCACAACCATTCTCATTCAGAACGGATAAAATTCTTAATCCCCAGTTGCCATGCTACATCACCTATACTAATAGTGATACCCACAGGATAATCCTCGATAATCTCGATCGTTCTCCTCTTTACAGTGGCAAGATAAAAGGCATCGGACCCCGATACTGCCCTTCAATAGAGGATAAGGTCGTAAGATTCTCAGAAAGGGAGAGACATCAGGTATTCCTTGAGCCAGAGGGGCTCGAAACGAGGGAGTACTATGCAAACGGTATATCAACAAGCCTCCCCTTTGATGTCCAGATAAGACTTGTTAGGACAATACCAGGGTTAGAGGAGGCCGAGATAATGAGGCCAGGGTATGCAATAGAATACGACTTTGTCTTTCCGTCTCAACTCTGGCATACCCTCGAGA
>JBKBUB010000033.1:5630-9942 GCA_046290925.1 Thermodesulfovibrionales bacterium
GTCTTTACCTCGCAGGTCAGATCAACGGTACCTCAGGATACGAAGAAGCAGCAGCCCAGGGTCTTATGGCAGGGATAAATGCCGGTCTGAAGATAAAGGGAGAGGGCCCCCTTATACTCAGGAGGGATAAGGCTTACATTGGTGTCCTTATAGATGACCTTGTTACAAAGGGAACAAACGAGCCTTACAGGATGTTCACATCAAGGGCAGAATACAGACTGTTGCTCAGACATGGAAATGCTGACCAGAGGCTCATGGATTATGGTTATAAGATCGGGCTTATTGGAAAGGAGACATACCAGAGGTTTGAGGCAAAAAAAGAGCTTATTGCTTGGGAGATAGCGAGATTGAAAAAGACAAGGGTTAAGCCTCTTCAGGTCAATGATTATCTAAGCGATCTCGGAAGTTCAGCGATTAAGGAAGACACAACCCTCGAGCAACTCCTTAAGAGGCCTGAAATCGACTACGGATTCATAAGGAAGGTCTTGCCCCCAGAGGAACCGATCTCGGAGGAGATAGCCAAAGAGGTTGAGATACAGATAAAGTACGAGGGATACATACATAGACAGATAGAGATAGCGGAAAAGCTAAAGAGGCTTGAAGACAGGCGAATCCCTGATGGAATCGATTATTCGGGTATTAGCGGGTTGTCGAAGGAGATAATAACAAAACTTCAGGAAATTAGGCCCTCAAATATCGGTCAGGCAAGCAGGATTCCTGGAGTGACACCGGCCGCCATATCTCTCATTCTCGTGGCTGCTGAGAGGGAAAAGAGGAGAAAGGGTTCACAGAAAATCGGATGACTGAAGCCATTGAGATGTCTGCCCTCTCTCTTGAATCCTTGTTTAAGAAGGGTTTAAAAGAACTTTCACTCCCTGCAAGATCAGACCAGATCAAGGCCTTCATGACCTATCTCGAAGAACTGAAAAGATGGAACAGGGCATATAATCTCACCTCAATTAGAAAAGACGAGGACATAATCATAAAGCACTTCCTCGATTCCCTCCTCTATCTTAGGGCCCTTCCAGAAGGGAAAATAGTGGTAATGGATGTTGGAAGTGGTGCAGGTTTTCCTGGGATACCCTTAAAGATCGTAAGGCCTGAAATAAGGCTTTTTCTTGTTGAGCCATCGAGGAAAAAGGCAGGCTTTCTGATGCATATTATAAAAACCTTAAGACTTCAGGATGTCGATGTAATCGAGAAAAGAATCGAGGATGTCTCGGGGTTAGAGGTTGATGTTGCCCTTACAAGGGCACTCTTTGATGTAAAGGATTTCTATAAAAAGGCCTGTCATCTCTTAAAGGAAGATGGAAGATTAATCCTAAGCAAAGGGCCAAAGTTGGAAGAAGAGATAAAGAATATAAAGGATGAACCCCAAGTTAAAATACTTAAGATGAGGCTACCGCTTACCGAAATATACCGCTACATCGTGATAATACATCCTACGCAACAGATGTAAGGCTGAAGCCCCTACTCCTTATAATGTTGTGAGAGATCAGAAAAGATCGCTGAAGGACTCAGGGGATAGAACTATATGTTTCAATCTCGACTGCCGCCTAAGAAAGGCTGGTTGCAGGGGGTTTGAGGGATGCCCTGGCTTTAAGGCCAGGGCATAGATTATTTTTCAATGCCTACCCTTGCCTTAACGCCACTGTCTTTATAATGCTTTATCTTCTTCATCTCTGTCACGAGATCAGCCCTTTCAATAATCCTTCTATCGGCATATCGGCCTGTCAGGATAACCTCTAAATTAGGAGGCTTTGATTCAATTAGCTCGAGAAGATCATCCACCTTAATAAGTCCATAGTGAGTAGCAACATTAACCTCATCAAGTATAACTATGTCATATTCCTTTGATCGAATAATCTCTCTCGCCTCCTCCAATCCCTTATGAGCTGCCTCTATCTCGCTTTTCTTTCTTCTTTCTCCCTTTAAAAAACCCGTTCCGTATTGTTTTATAGTTATCAGATCGCTGAATCTCTCGAGGGCCCTATGTTCACTGCACCTCCTCTTCTTAACGAACTGTATTATACATACCCTCATACCAGCTCCAGCAGCCCTAAGGGCAAGGCCGAGGGCTGCTGTGGTCTTTCCCTTACCATTGCCTGTATAGACCTGGATATATCCCTTTTTCATATACTGAGCCTTATTCCGCCGTATGCAGAGAATCCAGGTGTTCCATAGGTCCCCGCCTCCTCATAGTCAGTATCAAAGAGGTTTTCTATCCTTGAAAATATTATTATATCCTTAGTCAGTTTATAGCTTACCGATATATTTGTGACAGAATAAGATGAAAGTGTCCTCTTTATAGAGGAATCAAATCGCCTTCCAATAAAGATAAAGTCTACAAGCATTGAGAGGTCCTTTCTGGAGTAAGCAATCGATGTATTAAACTTATCCTTTGGTCTCCTCGTAAGGGGTTCACCTGTCTCTTTATCCTCTGAATCTAAATATGTATAACCTCCTGAAAGATAAAGAACTTCTGATAATTTTATCCTCAATGCAGTCTCTACACCTTTGACCTCCGCCTTTGCGATATTTGAGGCTGTCCATGTGTTAGGGTCTGTTTGGATCAGGTCTTTATATCGCTGGTCAAAATAGGTTATCGTAAGGATAAGGTCTCCCTTTAACATTTCCTTTTCAAGCCCTACCTCCCATGACCTTGTCTCCTCTGGCTCCAGATTGAGATTACCATAAAAGGGGAAAAAGAGTTCATTAAAGGAGGGTGCCCTGAAGCCCGTCCCGAAACTGCCACGAATCCTCATATCTAAATCCTTCAGGTTATAGAGACCTCCAACCCTATATGTCACCTTTGAGCCTGCCCTCTCATGGTCATCATATCTCAAACCAGCGTTTAATATCAATTGTTCCTTAAAGAGACTAAACTTATTATTCAGATAAAAGGCCTTGTTGTTTATAGATTCGGCAAAATTATCCCTGTTGTCACCCTTTTCCTCCCTGAATTCGAGACCCGCTGTAAGGGTGTAATAATCATTAAGGTATAGATTATTCTGCCAATCCACAGTGTCTCTCAATGTAATTATACCGGCATTATTGAAGGGATCATCAGGGTCTCTGAATCTCAGGGAATCCCTCACTCTCGAAACAGTGAGTACCTGCTCCCACCTATCAATAGGGAGGGCCGTTATCTTGCCTGAGAGGATATAGTGGTTGCCAGAAGAGACAAAATTAAGATCATCAATGGCCTTCTTCCCGATAAAGTCAAATCCATCAAGATCTGTCCTGTCATAGTAATACCTGCCTGATAACTCGAACCTGAACCTCTCAGAGGGTTTGAAACCAAACCTGCCCGAGATAGATGAATTCTTATAGCTGTCTCTCTCTGTTCCTTCCTTTGCAGCAGATATGCCATCGCTGTAATAATGCGATGCCGTTAATCTGTAATCGACCTTTCCATCACCACCAGATAAAGTGAGGGTTGGTTTGTATGTACCAAACGAACCACCCTCGATGGATAAATCAAGATGAGGCCTTCCAGTCCCCTTTTTTGTGATTATGTTTATAACACCAGCCATTGCCTCTGAACCATAAATTGTGCTCTGCGGACCCTTAACTATCTCTATCCTATCAATATCATCCACACTGAGGCCTGAAAAGTCAAAGGAACCCGTTGTTGTGCTGTTGACCTTAATACCGTCTATCATAACCAGGACATGCTCAGGCCCTCCACCCCTGAGAAAGACTGTGGCGTTTTTGCCAGGACCTCCATTCTGAACGAGGTTTAATTCTGGCAACTCCCTGAACAGATCTGTAACAAATACAAAGTTTCTTTTATTTATCTCCTCTCCTCTTATTATTACCACAGAACTTGCCGTCTCCTCGAGGGGCTCCTCAATCCTTGAGGCTGTAACCACGACATCCTCGAACCTTACATGATCGCTATCTAAGAGATTCTTACCTGCTGAAAAACTTATTTCCTCTGCCGTGGAGGTAGAGGAAAGAAAAAGAAACAAAAGAATAAGATATATCCTTATCTTCATTTTATCCTCCAGAATTCTTAAAGGAATTCTCACAAGCAATGCCTGCGATTACAAGGTGGGATATAATGACTTTAACCTGTGTCT
Organism: Thermodesulfovibrionales bacterium; assembly: GCA_046290925.1. Taxonomy (GTDB): domain Bacteria; phylum Nitrospirota; class Thermodesulfovibrionia; order Thermodesulfovibrionales; family UBA9159; genus JBBIPQ01. Next base: position 9,716 of record JBKBUB010000033.1, read on the forward strand.
CTACTCATGACAAACCTCCTCTTCCCTCGAAGGGTTCAGTCTTTCAGGCATTACGGGTCTCCTGACTCAGGGCCTATATCCTACTTGCCCACCTTCCCGAAGAAACCATTCAAACCGTTTAAACGGTTTAAACAGTTTTTACTCCAGTGGCTTATAATGGCTTTCGTTCCCTTCACAGTTGCGGGGCAGTTCCCGATTCTCACGGGATTCCCCGTTCAATGCCTGTT
>JBKBUB010000034.1:0-9733 GCA_046290925.1 Thermodesulfovibrionales bacterium
TAGATACCAGTCTTCTTGACGGGTAAGGTCCCAACCTTTTGCAAAGCCATCTTTTCCAAAGCCTGCTAGCCCCAATCTCTCAGCAATAGCTAAAGCAACAGCCTCAAACGAACAATGCGTCTTCTCTCCAAATACAGTTACAACCTCAGTAAGTGGAGTAATTGTTGGCTGTCTAAACTTCGAAGCCATCAACGGAACGTCAGGGGAGGAATGTGGGGTACCAAATCTTTCCCATATAGCGGTATCAGGGAATACGTAATCTGCATACATGGTTGATTCCCCAAGTACGATATCAGTAGCAAAGAAAAGGGGGATCTTATTTACATCAGCAAGAATCGAAAGTGCTGTGTGACCAGCCGGCGCTGCCAGACCCGGGGTGCCCATGTGAAGCCAGAGGGCCTTAATAGGATAAGGATAACCGTCAGCCGCTGAAGGTAGAGCCTCTTGATACACATTGCTAGTAAATGGCAGCCACGGCCTCTTTGCCGGATAGCCGTTGAAGAGCGTAGACTTTTCGTAATGCGAGCCTTCCCTTGTTATTTTATGGCCAAAAGGCGTGAGTTTATTAGGATGCATTTTGTTTACATTAAACTGTTCTTTTGACTTATCGCCGAACTCGTGCCAGTGGCCGCCGCCTACGGACATGCCGCCCTTATGGTCGGTATTACCGATAAGGATGTTCAAGGCGATAAGAGCCTGTGCATTATAGTAGCCATTAGTATGCTGGACAGGTCCGCGATAGAACTCAACTCCTGCCTTTTTACCGTGAGAGGTAAATTCCTTTGCGACAAGCTCAATGTCTTTTACAGGTATACCAGTTATTTCAGACCACTCTGCCATGCTTTTTGAAAAGGCCTCTTCCTTGAGTAGGGTGAAAGCAGTCTTGACTTTAATTCCTTTAATCTCACCACTATAGTCAAGGTCACCTGTCACTGCATTTTTGTCATCATCGGCCTTAAAAGCAACAGGATTCCCACCCTTCACAACAACAAAGGAATCCTTGTCTCCGATGCCTATATCCGATGCCCTGAGGAGCGCGCCCGGGCCGTCTTTTTCTATCTTCACTAGATGGGTTGCATTAGACCACGTGGTCTCTCCTCCTGCCTTCGCAGCCGCCTTATTCGAGTTTGCAAGATATTTAGCATCGTATCTCTTGTTTTCTATCATCCAGCGAATCATGGCAAGGGCTAATGCAGCGTCTGTCGAAGGCTTAATAGGAAGCCATTTCCAAGCCCTCGAGGCAGACTTGGACATCCTCGGGTCAACAACGGCAACCTTCAGCCTGCCTGAGGCAAGTCCGTCCGTGACCTTTTCGCACATACACGGCGGCCCGAAATTAGCCTCAACAAAGCCTGTGCCGAAATAGATAATAAATTCGGCGTTAAATGCATCAGGCTTCATATGTGTAATTCCGCCTGACCATTTACCGTCTTTGTATTGATGAGTCGCTTCCTTATAGGCTATGTGGTGAGACTGCTCACAGATTGTGGTGTGCTCGATCAGGTTCTGAGAGCCGAAGCCTCCATACATGAACCTCTTGCCGAACTCGATCCTGCCGTGTTCGATGCGACCCCACATGGACAGAAGCTGGTTGTTCTTCGGGCCTAAGTCAGGATGCTCTGGGTCTATGAGAAGATCAAGATGGGAACTGTATTTTGATTTGAATTCAGCAACCTTCATCTTGCCTTCAGCAACAGCTTTAGCATCCTTTGCCATGTCTTCAGAGAGCTTAGGGTCCCTCATCACATATATCTCTTTCAGTCCAGGTACATGCCGGTTCTCGCCGATGGAAGCAAAGAGTTTTCCACCGTTTACAATCTCGTCTATCGCCTTATCGAAAGATATTACCTTCCATTTGTTTGAACCTCTCGGTCCGTTTCTTTTTAAAACCTTGACAACCCTGTAAGGGTCATAGAGGCTCTGTATGCCTGCCTGGCCTTTGGGACACACCTTTGCGTCAATCTTTGCAGCCTTTGAAAGAGGAGTTTCGTAGTTAAGATTTGGCTGCATGTTTTCGCTGTATGGGTTGCCGTCTATCTTTACAGCCACGCCGTTTAGAATTTTTACCTTAATAGGACATGCTGTATGACATTGCAGGCAGACCGAATATATAACACTCGTAGCCTTTGAAAGCGGGTAGTCTCCTGCCGCTGTTCCCCCTGCTGCCTCAGCACTCCTTAAAAGTTTAAATGCTCCCTCCATCTGGCTCATTATCAATGCTGAACCGCCGAGAAGCGCACCTGACTTTAAGAGCGCTCTTCTTGTTATATCAGTTTCAGGAAGTTTTTCAATATATTCGCTCAGTTTACAGGTTAAATCTTTATCTTTTTCAGCCATTATTACACCTCCCTTATTGATGGCATGCCATGCATGATACAGGCGATGCAACTGAGATTTTTGTTCTATCTTCATAACCTATGTAATAAACTCTTGGATTTGTTCCGAGCCCTGCTTTGAGATTCCAGGTCTTTTCCTTTTTCAGCAGTTCGGAGACGAGGCTCTGAGGGTCATTTTTATCTCCAAAATACATCGCCCTTCCTATGCATGTTCCAACGCATGCAGGAAGCATTCCGCTTTCAAGACGGTGAAGGCAGAATGTGCACTTTCTAATAGAACCCTTAGTGTCGCCTTTTTTTCTATTGAGTTTTTTGTCATACTCATAGAAATCTCTCGTCTCATAGGGTTCGAGAACAGGGGTTCCATCCGTATAGAAGCCCCCCTTGTCCTCAACTATCGCATAGTAAGGACAGGCCTTTTTTGCAGCCTCCTTAGCCTTTCCGCTCTTTGCAAGTTTTGCATAGTTAAATACAACTATGCCGTCCTTCCTCTTTTCAATCGCGCCTTTTGCAATTTTGTCCGCTGCCTTCATGCAGGGCGGATTGTCACAGTGCTGGCAGTTTGCGGGCATAAAGAATCTGTCCAGCTCAGGAAAGGTCTTATACTCTGTTTCAAAGACCTTCCTATACGATGTCCCCGGTGGGCATGCGTTTTCAGCCATGCAAGAAACAGCACAGGCATGGTCGCCCACGCATTTTCTGAGATCGATCACCATAATCCATGACCGCTCAGAGGCGTCCTTCTTTAAAGCCCTTTCAAGGTCATCATGCATTCTAACTATCTCGTTTAATGCCATCTTTTTACCTCCTTTTCAGTTTTTAATTAATATTAATAAGAACTGCAAAAATCACGAAATCCCTCTCTTTTCACCCCCCTCCTTATAAACATAATAGACATAAGGGAAACTTTGTCTCCCTTATGAAGTCCCACAATGATGTACGGCTCAAAGTTTCTGAAATTTTTAGCAGCACTTTTATAACTCTATCAACTTTCATGCCACTTATAAGTAGGTGATTTTAAAGAGTTCTTTGTTTTTCACGTGTTACGGAAAGGAAACGGTAAACATGTAGCATTTAACTGTTTATTCTTTTATTTCATAATAAAATTACATCTTCCGAATAAAAAAGGGATATGTTACTATTAAGTAACAGGTTATTCCCCTCATATTTTAATATTCCTTACAATCACATTCACTGCCTCCTCGGGTGTTTGTCCATGCGCCATCGGGGAAAATTCCACACTAAATTCTAGATTGCCCTTGCCTCCTTTGTCATATCGACTCCATACCACCTGAGTTCCTACATCTACAAGTAAACTATTAATTTCCTTTCTCCTTTTTAGGATTCTTTTAAACCATTGAGAATTATACCCTTTTTTGAATTTGCAGAAAAGATGTTACACTGTCCTTTTAGTAAAATATTTAATTTTATCAAAAGGCATAAATTCTTTTATCAGAAGGCAAGAGGATTATAATCAGAATAGTTAATGCGGATAGACAGCATAAGTATTTAATACTAAAAAGTCCTATAAAGTATATAATTGAAAAAGAGTAAGGTCGCAAGTGTCCTTAACTTGTAGATTTTATTGACTTTAAATCCCCGTGATGTTATTCTTAAATATGCTCGATACTTATAGAATAGAGACCTTTGAAGACATCCTGAGAGCCCTCAAGGAGAGGCCTGAATGGCTCGAGGAGTTACGCAGGATTATCCTGACAGAGGAACTTATAGCCCTGCCTCAGAAGTTTGAGAAATTCAGGGGAGAATTTAAAACCTTCCGCGAAGAGGAATTTAAACCTCTTAAAGAAAAAGTTGACAAGATAGAAGGGGATGTTGGGATATTGAAAGAGGATGCGACAGTTCTCAAACAGGATGTGGCAGTTCTCAAGCAAGACGTGGCAGTTCTCAAGCAGGACGTAGCAGTTCTTAAGCAGGATGTGGCAGTTCTCAAGCAGGATGTGGCAGTTCTCAAGCAGGATGTGGCAGAGCTTAAGGGTGATAATTTCGAAAGAAGGGTCAGAGAGCGGGCGCCTTCATACTTTGGCAGGTTTATAAGGAGATGTAAGGTTATAAGTTCAGAGGAACTGGCAAATATCCTTGATGATGCAATGGACAGTAATGTAATCTCTGAGGCAGAAAGGGATGATGCCCTGAACATTGATGTCGTTGTCACAGGTATCCTTAAACATGACAGAGAAAAAAAGGTTGTTGTTGTAACAGAGGTCTCGATAAAGGCTGATAGGTCTGATGTTGAGAGGGCTTTTGAGAGAGGAAGGGTTATAGAAAAGGCAATGAATCTTCCATCTATATCTGTAGTAATAGGCAAGGAATTTACAGAGGGCGCCGAGGCAAGGGCAAAGGAGCTTCAGGTTATTCTATGTTAAGGGGTGCATAGGCTGAAGGCTAAAGGCTGAAGTGAATAGGCTGAAGGCTATCACCTAAATCCTTAAGCCTTAAGCCTTAAGCCTAAAATCCTTAAGCCTATCGCCTAAAGCCTATGTAGACGGTCGCACTGTAGCACTAAGTTGGCACTGTCGCACTGTAGCTATGGATAGGGAAAAGATATTAAAAGGCGTTAGATTGATCATTGAGGGTATCGGTGAAGACCCTGAAAGGCCGGGCCTGAAAAGAACTCCTGAGAGGATAGCGGAGATGTACGAGGAGATTTTCTCGGGGCTTCGATCCTCTCCTGAAGAGCTCCTCAAGCCCATGGAAGGCGAAAAGCATGATGAGATGGTTCTTCTGAAAGATATCCCCTTCTACTCAGTCTGTGAACACCACCTCCTACCCTTTGCAGGGAGGGCGCATATTGCCTACATCCCTGAGGGTGGAAGGATCGTTGGTATAAGCTCCCTTGCAAGGGCACTTGAGATCTTTGCAAAGAGGCCACAGGTTCAGGAGCGATTAACTGCTCAACTTGCCGACCTTTTAATGGAAAAGCTGAGACCAAAGGGCTGTATGGTTATAATAGACGCTGAACATCTATGCATGAGCATGAGGGGAATTAAAAAACCTGGTTCAAGAACCGTCACCTCTGCAGTAAGGGGTATATTCAGGAGCAAGCAATCAACAAGGGATGAGATGCTCGAACTTATAAAGACAAGGGATTAAGGAGGTTTTATGGGAGCAAAGATAATAAGTGGCACAGAGATAGCAGCACAGATCAGGGAAGAGTTAAAGAAAGAAGTAGCGGAACTGAAGGAAAAACATGGCGTCACACCAGGACTGGTAACTATCCTGATAGGAAAGAACCCAGCCTCTGTTAGTTATGTTACGGCAAAGCAGAAGACAGCCCATGAACTCGGTTTCTATTCTGTTCAGGATGACCAGCCCGAGGATATCTCGGAAGAAGCACTTCTCGGTCTAATCGACAAATATAATAAAGACCCAAAGATTCACGGCATCTTAGTTCAACTCCCCCTTCCAAGGCACATAAATGAGAAAAAGGTCATAAATGCAATTGACCCTGATAAGGATGTGGACTGCTTCCATCCTGTAAATTTAGGTCGTCTCGTCATAGGTGGTGAAGAGGCTAAATTCCTGCCCTGTACACCGGCAGGCATTCAGGAGCTTATCGTCAGGTCAGGTTTTGAGACATCAGGTGCTGAAGTCGTTGTTGTGGGGCGTTCAAATATCGTTGGAAAGCCAATAGCAATAATGATGATGCAGAAGGCGCGTGGAGCAAATGCGACCGTTACGGTCGTCCATACAGCAACAAAGAATCTCGAGTTCCACTGTAAGAGGGCCGATATATTGATTGTTGCTGCTGGTGTACCTCACCTCGTTAAGCCTGAATGGATAAAACCTGGAGCCTGTGTGATAGATGTCGGCGTAAACAGGGTTGGCGAGAAGATAAGTGAGAAGACTGGCAAACCAGTGCCTATCCTGAAGGGAGATGTGGACTTTGATGCAGCAAAGGAGATAGCAGGGGCAATAACACCTGTGCCAGGTGGTGTTGGCCCTATGACCATAACAATGCTCATGAAGAATACTGTCAATTCTGCAAGATTCCATGCCTTAGGAAAGTAGGAGGAAGGGATGATAATAACAAAGAAGAGGGATTTTCAGGACCTAATGGAGAATATAAAGGAGTATAAGAGTTTCTTTCTCATTGGATGTTCGGAGTGCGCAAGCCTCTGCGGCACAGGTGGTGAACCTGAGGTGAAGGCTATGAAGGAAGCGCTCGAGGCAGAGGGTAAGATCGTCACAGGTGGTATAGTCGCAAAGACAGGCTGTCAGGTACTCGGCACAAAGACGGAATTGAAGAAGTACAAAGAGGAACTGAATAACTCAGAATGTATCCTCGTGATGTCCTGCGGCGCAGGCACACAGGCGGCGGTCGAGATATTTGAGGATAAACCTGTTTTTGCAACCAATGACAGTATGTTCCTCGGTAATATGACAAGATACCAGATGTTCGACGAGAGGTGTTCCCTCTGTGGAAAATGTATACTGGACAAGACAGGCGGTATATGTCCTATCACAGCCTGCCCCAAGGGTCTCTTAAACGGTCCCTGCGGTGGATGCAAGGATGGACACTGCGAGGTCAGCCCTGATATAAAATGTGCCTGGGTGAGGATCTATGAGAGGATGAAGAGGCTTGATAAACTGCAAGAACTATGTGATACGATCATTGAGGCAAAGGACTGGTCTTCAAGCCAGAAACCGAGGACACTATATGCTAAGGAGGAAAAGAAAAAGTGAGTTTCAGAGAGGCTTTGGAATCAGGCAAATTCGTCGTTACAGCAGAGGTTGGTCCACCCAAGGGGACTGACATCAAGGAGATGATCCACCACATGGAACTCCTTAAAGGAAAGGTTGACGCAGTAAATGTAACGGATAATCAGTCTGCTGTCATGAGGATATGTTCACTATCGGTCTGCAAGATTGCCATCGAGCATGGCCTCGAGCCGATACTCCAGATGACCTGCCGTGATAGAAACAGGATAGCCCTTCAGTCAGACCTCCTGGGCGCGAATGTCCTGGGTATTAAGAATGTATTATGCATGACCGGTGATCATGTCTCTGCAGGAGATCATAAGGGAGCAAAGCCTGTCTATGATGTTGAATCTGTTCAGTTACTCAAGATCGTCGACTCCCTGAATAATGGCAAAGACATGGCAGGGAATGACCTTAAGGGCTCCACTGACTTCTTTCAGGGTGCTGTTGTGACACCAGAGGCAAATCCACTCGAGCCACAGTTGATAAAGTTCGAAAAAAAGGTAAAGGCAGGTGCTAAATTCTTCCAGACTCAGGCGATCTATGACATAGAAAAGTTCAAGGAGTTTATGAAATATGCGAGAAAACATCCCGTGAAGATACTCGCTGGCTTTGTCGTCCTCAAGTCAGCTGGAATGGCAAATTTCCTTAATAATAATGTCCCTGGCATAAGGGTGCCTCAGGAACTGATAGATGAGTTGAAAGCAGCAGGCAAGGAAAAGGCCCTCGATACAGGAATGAATATCACGGCAAGACATATCAGGCAGTTAAAGGAAGAAAGGATATGCGATGGTGTCCATATAATGGCTATAGGGATGGAGGATAAGGTCCCTGAGATAATGGCAAGAGCAGGCCTTCTTTGAAAAGGGGTTAATGGAAGTACCCTTTGCAAAGCTGATCTTTCTTAAAGAAAGACTCGGGATTAATGACGAATTCTTAAAGATAATAGATCCCTTCAGGTCTGTCTTTATAGAAAAGAAGGAGGATTTCTCCCGTTATCTCTATGACTACTTCTCAGCCATTCCCGAGACAAGGATATTCCTCGAACATTATGAGAGGCCTGGTTTTTTGAGGAAGGCCTGGGCTGGATGGTTTGAAGAACTCTTCAAAAGCCGTTTCGATGATGATTTCCTCGCCTATCTCTGGAGGATAGGGAAAAGACATGTCGAGGTGAACCTCGATCAGAGGTATTCGAACCTCGGTTTTTCTGTCGTCAGACAATACTGCTACGGTGTAATCCGTGAGAGCATACCAGCGGATAAGGCCTTTTCTGTCACAGAGGTGGTTGATAGGCTTATCGATTTTTGCCTCCTCGTTGAAACAAGCGCTTACATCGAGATGATGTCACGCTGTGACATTGAACTTATTAAGGGTATTGCTGATAAGATCAGGAACAGGATAACTGTTATTGGAGGAAACATAAAAAGGTTGAGCAAAAAGGTCAGCCCTGATGACCCGACCCGTGACCTCTATGATTCCTTGATCTCACAGAGTTTTTCCTGTGAGAATATGGTTTTAGATATAAAGAAATTCTTTGAGGTCTATCAGAGGGAGGCAGAGATAGAAAAGATACCTGTTGAAGGTCTGATAAAAGAGGCGATCGAAAGATTAAAATTCAAAGACCCTGAATCCAGGGCGAGGATTGATATCAATATATCAGCAGAAGCTCCTTTTGTGCTCGGAGACAGAAGGGACCTGTCAGAATTATTCTATGAGGTACTTTCAAACTCCTTTGATGCCCTCGACCCTGAAGACCCTTATATAAGTGTCTCTACTTCCGTAGACCCCTCTCTTCCCGGCAGGGTTCGGGTTGAGATATTTAACAGGGGCATTCCGCCAGGGAACAAAGACCTTGACAGGCTCTTTACACCCTTTTTCTCAACAAAACCCCTCGGCTCAGGATTTGGCCTTCCCATTGCCAAGATGGTTGCAAGGAAGAACTACAGTAAGATATCCATTGAACCAGTTGAAGGAAGAGGTGCTAAGGCTATAATAATATTGCCCACACCTTAAAAAGGAGACATGAGATGGATAAGAAAAAATTAGTGAGGGAAATTTTAAAGAGACTCAAAAAGGAATATCCGAATCCCAGGGTTGCACTCAATTTCAGCAATCCCTTTGAACTACTCGTTGCAACGATCCTTTCTGCCCAGACAACGGATGCCCATGTAAATAAGGTCACAGAAGGTCTCTTCAAGAAATACAGGACAATCAAAGACTATGCAGATGCACCAGTAGAGAAACTCGAAAGGGATGTGAGTTCCATTAACTTTTACAGGAATAAGGCAAAAAATATCAAGGCCTCAGCAAAAATGATAATCGAGAGGTTCAACTCTCAGATTCCAAAGACTATGGATGAACTCTTGAGTCTTCCTGGCGTCGCAAGGAAAACAGCTAATATAATTCTCTCCAATGCCTATGGCATAAATGAGGGGATAGCCGTTGATACACATGTAAAGAGGCTCTCTCAAAGGCTCGGGTTAAGTGAGAATGAAGACCCTGTTAAGATAGAAAAGGATCTGATGGAGATAACCCCTCACGCGGAATGGGGTAGTTTAGCCAACCTCTTAATTCTTCACGGTCGAAAGGTATGTCAGGCGAAAAGGCCTGACCACGAAAATTGTGTTCTTTCAGACATCTGTCCATCGAGGGATATTTAGTATAACCACCAGTTGCAT
>JBKBUB010000035.1:0-9671 GCA_046290925.1 Thermodesulfovibrionales bacterium
ACTGATCTCCCCTCGAGGCAAGATACCAGGCTATAGAGAGAAAAAGAAAGGCATCGGAGTATCTATCGAGGAGGGAGTCGAGGAATGCTCCAAATTTTGTCACCCTGCCATTTACACGGGCAGCTATGCCATCAAGCATATCAAAGAGACCTCCCAATAATATGAGCAGGCCACCCAGGGTGATATCATAAGGTATTATCAATGCTGCTATTATGGTTATAATAAAACCAGATACGGTCAGGATATTTGGATTTATCCTGATAAGTTTAACCAGCGGACTAAGGGGCTTGTCGAGGAAATGACCGAGTCTTGCGCTTATCAAATCTCATCTCTCCCTATCTCCCCTTATGAATTCCTCAACCATGTTACGGGCTACCTCATCAGAGAACTGCTTCATGGGATGCTTCATGAAGTATGAAGATGGAGATATCAATACACCGCCTATCTTTCTATCAATAGCAAGCTTGCAGCACCTTATGGCGTCTATCACGACACCGGCACTGTTTGGAGAGTCCTCAACAGAAAGTCTGAGTTCTATATTTATAGGGATATGGCCGAAGCCTCTACCTTCCATTCTCAGAAAGCATACCTTATTGTCATTAAGCCAGGGGATATAGTCGGATGGCCCTATATGGATATTCTCGCTGCTGAGTGGATTACTGAGTTGAGACTGAACAGCCTCTGTCTTTGATATCTTTTTGGATTTTAACCTGCCGTGGTTGAGCATGTTAAGAAAATCTGTATTACCTCCAACATTCAGTTGATAGGTCTTGTCAAGCTTTACTCCCCTGTCTCCGAATAACCTTGTCAATGTTCTGTGAATTATTGTTGCACCGATCTGGCTCTTGATATCGTCTCCTATAGCAGGGATATTGAACTCCTCAAACCTCTTTGCCCAGGTCTTGTTTGAGGCTATGAATACAGGCACGCAATTTATAAAGGCAACGCCTGCCTTTAAACAGGCCTCGGCATAAAAGGCTGTTGCCTTTTCAGATCCGACAGGCATGTAGTTTAAAAGTATATGGGCCCCTGACTTCTTGAGTATCTGGGAAACATTGCAGGGTTTTCTATCTGCTATTATAAATCTCCTGTCCTCAGGATAGTCCTTCATGTGGTTGGCTACACCATCAAGTACATTTCCCATCTCAACCTTAACAGGATAATCGGGCAGGTCAGGGAAGAATACCTTTGTGCAGTTAGGTTTAGCGAATACTGCCTCTCTTAAGGGTTTCCCGACTTTTCTTTTGTCAATATCAAAGGCAGCAACAAATTCTATATCAGAGGGTCTGTAACCCCCCAGATCAAAATGCATGAGCCCGAGGTCTCGATCGGGATCATCTTCTCCGAGGTTTTTATAATATTCGACTCCTTGAATTAAAGAACTGGCACAGTTTCCAAGACCTGCAATAGCTACCCGTATCTTTTTCACCTCACAAACCCCTTTCTGTTAAAGTATGAATTTAATATATAAAAGTAAATATCCTTTTAATCGCTTATATCTATATGAGTTTGTATCTTTTCCTCTTTTTTAGGAAGAATTATCTTGAGAACACCATTTTGAAGAGATGCCCTTACAGAATCACTGTCTACAGACTCTGGCAATATAAAGGATCTCTTGAACCTTCCATAGGGACGTTCTATCCTATGATAACCCTCTATCTTTTCCCTCCTGATCCTTCTTTCTCCTTCGATAGTCAGCAAATTAGAATCGAGTTTGATAAATATATCCTCCTGCCTTATCTCTGGAACTTCCGCCTTAAGAATAAATTCAGACTCTGTCTCGTAAAGGTCAACAGGTGGTGACCATGTGCCCTCCGAGGTAGTGTATATCTTATCAGCGATTCTCAGGCTGTCCTCAAAGATTTTATCTATCATCTCCTTAAGGAAGATCATATCTGCTATCTTTACTTCTAAGCTTTTTTGATGCCTCGCCCCTCTCATAGAGAAGTCTTATAAGGTCTTCAAGTCTGAGGTTGAATTCACTGAGGAGCCCCTCCATTGATTCCTCACAATAGACAATAAACTTCTTCCATATCCTCAGAACCGTGTCTTTGTCAATGCCTGTAATTGAGGCAGCCTCCCTAAAACTCTTTCCTTTCAACAGGTAGCCTATGACATCTCTTACCTTTGTCTCTTCTGTATGAAGACCAAAAAAGAAGGAGTTCCTCCTCTCCGAGAATCTCACATTACAGGTCTTGCATTTAAGGAGCCTTCTGTTACTGCTACCATATCTATTGTAGATGATTATATTACCCTGTCCCCTTTTTCCATAATCAGTGCATTCTCTGTTGATGCAAAAGAAATCCTTTATATCTGTTGATATATTCATGCAGATTTTATACATGAATCACCACAGTATTGTCAAGGTCATTATCAATAAAATGGGGACAGATCATCTTGATATATTATCCACACGAAAAACTATCCTAATATTTGGGCTGGCATGGTGAAAAAACTTTTATCTGCGATACTTTAATCCTGTCATTCCTGTGAAAACGGCTTAGGCAGGAATCCAGGAGTTGTGGGATTTTCTGGATTGCCGTTTTCACGGCAATGACATAGTAGGGGTTCAAGATTTTGAACCCCTACGTCTTAAGAAACATCTTATCTCATGGGCTGTGACAGGCGAGACGCCTGTCCTACCGGTTGGATTTCTGTTTTCATATTTCCCTTCTTTTTTCATAAAACTTTTGACACATTACCTATGCAACATTGGAGATTACATAGCAATCTCTGAAAATGCCATCTCTCCTTATAAGACATACTTCGCCACTAAAACGGCGGCATAGATCATGTAGAGACATCCTCCCAACAAAACAGTAATCGGCGAAATCCTCTTCTTTATCACGATCTCTGTTAAAACCAGGAGAGCAGAAAGGATTGCCATGACTGCTGAAAGCAGGGCAAGAGAAGTTATCCTCCAATCTGTGAACAATAAACCAACCGTTACAGGGAAGGTGGACTGAAAGACCATTGCCCCTGTTATGTTACCAATGGCAAGGGTGTCTCGACCCTTCCATGTCCATGTTATGCTGTTAAATTTTTCGGGTAGTTCCGTTGCCACAGGAGCGAGCAAAAGGGCGAAGATCAAGGGATCCAGTCCTGCGCTGAGGGATAGAACCTCAAGACTCTTTACAAAGATATGGGCACCTTCAATCATTATTGTAAGTGAAGCTGCAACCTGAAATATGATTACTATGAGCGAGGGCCTTGAAGACGATGCAATCTTTATTTTACGTAAAAGCCTCCAGAGGTATATCTCTTCTGCATGCTCTATCTCCATGCTTTCACTCCTGAAGGTTTTATAAGCATAGAATATATATCCTGCTACAAGAAGAATACCCAAAGGGATTCTTATAGCCTTAACCGTGAGGAAAGAAGGGATTAATATTGCCGATGAATACATCACGATAAAAAATGAGAGATCCCTCTTTATAGAGTGGGTCTCTATGTTTAGACAGAATCTCCTTTTCTTGTTGAGATATGAGATCAATATTGTGAAACCAACGAGAAAAAAGGCAAGGGTCGAGAGCATAAAGGGAGCACCTAATATGGCACCAACTCCTATCTTATCTGCTGTTGAGCCTCCGTAAAATAGGATGGCAACTATAGGAAGTATCGTCTCTGGAAGGGCGGTCCCAACAGCAGCGAGGATGCTTCCTACCACGGCCTGTGAGAGGGAAAGCCTCCTTCCAAGTCCCTCGATTCCATTTGTAAACCCTTCGGCGGCAATCAGGATAAATATAAGGCCAGAGAGGAGAAGAATGAGGTCCGTCATATCAGCGCACTATCATGACCGGGCATGGTGATGACCGCAAAACTGCCTCTGATACACTGCCGAGGAGGATACCCTTTATCATTCCCAGTCCCCTCGCTCCGATAATTATCAGGTCCGTATCCTTATCCAGGGCAAAAGATATTATCCCTTTATGTGGTTCACCTGATAAGATTGTAACATCTGCAAATGAAATTGACAGTTCTTCCAATAATCTTTTCATCATTTCTTTTGCCTCTTTGGTCATCTCTTCAACAGCTACCAGACCTTTTTCTCCCTTTTCTTTAAGGAGATGAACAGGAAGGACATGAATTATGTCAAGACTTGAATCTGTGATAGCAGAAAGATTTGAAGCAAAGACTAAGGCCTTACGGGAGTGCTCGGAGAAATCGACAGGGCAGAGAATCCTTTTAATCGTTACCTCACCTAATCTTGCATCTTCACTTTTCTGTCCCTTAACAACGAGCATAGGAATATCCAGACCCTTTATAAGTTTTTCGGAACTGCTCCTCCTCATGGGGTGTGTTCTGTATCCTAAGATGAGAAGATCAGCATTCAGGTTCTTCAATGAAAAGTCAAAGGACTCATAGAGCCTTCCTAAAAGGACTTCACTTTTTGCATTAATCCCAAGATTATAGAGCAATTCCTGCCACCTCCTCATAGACCTCAGTGCTGATTCCTTCTCCTCTTCAAGATAGGGCATCATGTATGCAGGAGGGGTTACAAGGTAATCTATTACATAAAGAAGATCAATAGTGGCATTCCATAGTTTAGAGAAAAAAGAGGCATAGGCGAGGACCCTTTCTGTATCTGGACCGAGGTCTATACCTGCAAGTATCCTTTCGACCTTTGTCATTCAGGTATGAATCTTTCTTCGAGCTTTTTCACGAGTTGAGGCATCGTGGTATACTCAAGGTCATCGAGTCCAAGCCTGTGAGGCTCGAAGGGGCCGTGATGTCTAAGATAGTTAGCAATATCATTTGCCTTTTTCCTCACCTCATCAAAGGCAGGATCGTCAAAGAGATCTCTTGGGCCGATGAGTTTCCCATTATTAATCTGAAATCCAGCAGCAATAACTCTCGGTGGCCCGTCAAACCTCGATGGATTTGCCTCATAAAAGGGAACGGGCATTAAGGGGCCATGATGGGAACCCCTCATCCATCCCTCAACGAGGTGTGGAAAGGCAAAGGGTTCAAGGACCTCGCCGACAGCAGGCAGTCCTGATTGACATCTCACTATGAGGACAGGGTCATCTTTACCAACATACCTTCCAGCGATGAGACTCAGCTTTTGAGTCGATGCAGTAGCAGCAATAACTCCGTCTTTTCTGTAAACATTTTTTATCATAAACCTTCGCATAGCACCAATGAACATCAGTACATCATATATCTCTTCTGGTGTTGAGAATGTTATCTTCCTGTGTTCATAGACATCAACGACCTCAAACTTAAAACCCTCATGCATTGTGGGGTCTATGACAAGACCTGCTGTATTGAAGGGATCAGCAAATATCCTGAACAGTGGTAGGTTCCATGCACCTGGTGAGGTCTTGTCAGCCATAAATACTATGACAGGCTCACTCTTTCTCTCATCAAACTCCATCTCAGCCACACCTGGCCCCATACCCTTTACAGTTCCTGTGAAGGTGTCATGAAGGAGGTCCTGACCAGCACCGTAGAGCTTTAATTCCTTTGCAACCTCTGTGCACATTACAAAGGTATCCCAGGCTAATTTATGTATCTGTTCGTTATCAACGCCCTTATCGTGGGTCATAATAAGTTCGAGATCGTCACCACAACGGGTAACGTGGTAATCAATAATCATCCCCTTTTCCTGGGCATTAGACAACTTATCTTCAGCCGTCTTTAAAAGATCGGCATGGATAGAGGAATGCCCAACATATCCCCCTACATCGGCCTTAATAACACTGAGCGTTACCTTTTCAGCCATATTTCCTCCCTATTTCCTAAGGGTCTTCCCGATCCTTCTCTCAATGGATTTTACCTTTTCTTCTATCCTGTTCGGCTTACCTTTCCTGTCATCAATAGATATGGTGGTTATGGCCCTATCGCTCAACTTCATCATCGTCTTATGACACTTCTTTATAAGCTTCATGACCTCATCCCATTCTCCCTCAACCACTGTACCCATGGGATTAACCTTATAGGGAAGTCCGCTTGAATCAACGATCTTGAGTATCTCGGCAAGTTGATCTCCGATGCTGCTGCCAACACCCAGTGGAACGATGCTGAATTCCACAAGCATGATGACCTCCTTTTAATGAAAAGCAGGCTAAAGACTGAAGAAAGTAATAGTAATCGATCTTCAGACTTTAGCCTTATAAAATGTTAAATCCTTACAGGGAATCGTTTGTTTCCCTGCCCCCTCCGTCCCTCTAATATAAACTGGGGGATAGCTGGACTACCCCCCGGAATGAGAATAAATATTATCTAACTGCATCCTTCAGGGCCTTGCCAGCCGTAAACTTTGGTGTCTTTGATGCTGGTATTGTTATAACAGCACCTGTTCTCGGATTACGACCCTTTCTTGATTTCCTCTTTACAACCGAGAAGGTACCAAAGCCAACAAGTGTGACCTTCTGGCCCTTTTTCAACGATGCCTTAATGGCATTTAATGTTGAATCGAGGGCTTTGCCTGCGTCTGCCTTGCTGAGTCCAGCGCTGGCTGCGATTTTGTCAATAAGTTCTGCCTTTGTCATCTATTTCCCCCCTTTCTAATTAAGGAATCTTTAATGTTAGTAAAAACAATATCAAGAACAAAGGCTTTTGTCAAGCCAAAAATTCAAATTGAGCAATAGAAAGAATCATGCCAGAGGCCATTCTGGTATTTCCTTTTCTCATTTTTCTGTGTTATTTTATTTTTTGAATATGCTGAGGCATCTCAGAATAAGGAATTTTGCCATTATAGATGACCTTTCAATAGATTTTGCATCAGGTCTTAATGTTCTTACTGGCGAGACAGGGGCTGGCAAATCGATCATAATTGATGCCCTGGGGCTTGTCCTCGGAGAAAGGGCTCAATCCGAGATGATTAAATCAGGACAGGATGAGGCATTAGTGGAGGCCTATTTTGATAATTCAATTGCCCTCGATGAGATAGGGATT
Source organism: Thermodesulfovibrionales bacterium (assembly GCA_046290925.1). Lineage (GTDB taxonomy): Bacteria > Nitrospirota > Thermodesulfovibrionia > Thermodesulfovibrionales > UBA9159 > JBBIPQ01. Next base: position 6,901 of record JBKBUB010000035.1, read on the forward strand.
GATGCTCAAGAAGGCATAATCATTAGAAGGATTATATCTTCCTCTGGCAGGAGTAGAGGATACATAAATGATACTCTCGTCAGTATACAGACGATGCATGAAATAGGGCAGAGGCTTGTAGATATTCATGGCCAGCATGAGCACCAAAGCCTTTTAAGAATAGATAACCAGAGGTCTATTGTGGATGATTATGGAAGACTGGTTGAAAGGAGAAATAAGGTGGCTGAACTATTTAACGAGGTTCAACACCTCAAGAAAGAGATACAATCCCTTAATACCAGTATTGCAGACAGGGAAAGAAGGATGGACTATCTCAGATACCAGATAGAAGAGATAGATGCTGCATCCCTGAAGATTGGAGAAAAGGAGGAATTACTCAAGGAAAAGGCATTGCTTTCAAACCTTGCAAAACTCAGCGGCCTTGTTGGAGAGGCATATTTACTGATCGGAAAAGGGGAGGGTGCTGCAACAGAAAAGTTATCCGTAGCGCTTTCGAGATTGAGGGACGCATCAGCCATTGACCATGAACTGAAGGATGTGGTGGATATGCTCGGTTCGGTAATGCCTTTGCTCGAGGAGGTATCCATCTCTCTGAGAAGGCATCAGGACAGGTATGACCTGGATCCAAAAAGGCTCGATGCTGTTGAAGAGAGACTCGACCTTATAACGAGACTTGAAAGGAAATATGGCGATGGAATAGAGGCTATCCTCAAATTCAAGGATGATGCTATTAAGGAACTGAATGGGTACATGAGTTCTGATGAAAGGCTTCAGGCTTTAATTGAGGATTGTCGCATTAAAGAGGAGTTGCTCAATAAGGAGGCAGATGATCTATCGCAAATGAGGAGAGGTGTCTCAAAGAAGATAGAAACAGAGGTTAACAATATACTCAAGGAACTGGCGATGGAAAGGGCGCGGCTATATATTGATATCAAGCCCTTACCTGTTTCATCCACAGGATCCGATGCGGTAGAATTTCTTTTTTCAGCAAATCCAGGGGAGACACCGAAATCGCTTAACAGAACCGCCTCAGGTGGTGAGTTATCGAGATTGATGCTTGCCCTGAAGGAGGTACTTGCCCATGTTGACAGTATCCCTGTCCTCATCTTTGATGAGATAGATTCAGGGATTGGTGGAATTACAGCATATAGTGTTGCCCGAAGGCTCAAGGACCTTTCAAAAAGACATCAGGTCTTATGCGTTACTCACCTCCCCCAGATTGCTGCACTGGCAGACCATCATCTTGTTATCGAAAAGATTCAGAAAAAAGAGGGAGTTTATGTTAAAGTAAAAGAACCATCTGAAGAGGAAAGGATTAAAGAGATAGCGAGGATGTTGAGTGGCAAGACAACAGAGGCTTCGCTGAGACATGCACTGGAACTTCTTGAGAGGAAGGCATGAAGGGAATGATAGAGATAGACAGGGAATTATGTAAGGGATGCAAATACTGTGTTTTATCCTGTCCCGAAGGAGTTATTGCTATTGATAAAGAATTTAACAGGATGGGCTATTTTCCGGCCATAGCTGTTGACTTAGAGAAATGTACAGGTTGTACCCTCTGTGCCCAGATCTGTCCAGAGATAGCTATAGTTGTCTGGAGAGGGGAAGAACAGAATAAATGAGGGTTGCTGTAGTTGGTGTTGGTTATCTCGGTGAACACCATGCAAGGGTTTTCTCTGAAATCGAGGGTATAGAATTATCAGGGGTTGTTGATATAAGGAGAGAAAGGGCACTCGATATTGCATCGAGGTTTGCGACACAGGCATTTACTGATTATAGAGATGTCATTGATAAGGTTGATGCCATAAGTATTGCAACGCCTACCTCTTCTCACCATGAGATTGCCCTTAATGTGCTTAGAGCAGGTAGGGATCTATTTGTGGAAAAACCGATAACAACGACGGTTGAGGAGGCTGATGAACTTATTGAAGAGGCTGAAAAAAGGGGTTGCATCCTTCAGGTTGGTCATATTGAGAGATATAATCCTGCCGTAACAGCACTTAATGGTCTTATTGAGGCACCGTCGTTTCTTGAGTCCGAGAGGCGTTCCCCTTTTCTTGGAAGGGGATCAGATGTGGATGTAACGATTGATCTGATGATTCATGACATTGATATTATACTCAAGATTGCTAACTCAGAAATCATCGATATAAAGGCTGAAGGTGCATCCGTGATTACAGGAATGATAGATGCGGCATCGGTCTGGATCGAATTTGATAATGGCCTAATCGCTTCTCTAAGGGCTGACCGGATATCTCGAGATAAGATAAGGGTTTTGAGGGTCTTTGAAAATAACTCGACAGGTCGAAGGCTTACAGAAGTGAACTATAATAAGGCAGAATTAAGGTTAATTAGTAGAGACAGTGAAAAAACCTATAGACCTGAATATAAAGAGCCCCTTAAGGAAGAGTTAATGGATTTTGTCAGATCTGTCATCACGAGGAATCCACCGGCTGTCACAGGTCATCAGGCAAGAAGGGCACTGAAGGTTGCCCTCGATATAAATTCTATTATCAGAAAGGGATGGAATTAATATGATTCCCATGGTTGATCTAAAGAGTCAGTTCCAGGAGATAAAGGAAGAGGTCTTTGAATCACTTAAGGAGATAATTGAAAGTTCTCATTATATACTCGGTCCTTCGGTAAGGGAATTTGAAAAGAAGGTAGCAGAATATATAGGGGTTTCTCAGGCTATAGGTGTTGCCTCTGGTACAGATGCCCTTCATCTATCGCTGGAGGCACTTGGTATCGGTGATAAGGATGAGGTCATT
>JBKBUB010000036.1:0-9609 GCA_046290925.1 Thermodesulfovibrionales bacterium
AAATTTTTGAGCAATATCTGCATTATTTGTGTGTATCGTATATCTTGTATCATGAATCGGGTATGGCAGATAAAAGTTTTTTCACCTGCCAGCCCAAATAATAGGTTGATTTTTACAACCTTTGGGTTAACTGTAATGAGTGAGTTTGATCAGTGATGAGTTTAGTTATTATGAGTCGTCGTTCATAGTTATGAGCCAAGAGCCATAATTGCCATAACCTATAACCCTTCACCCATTACCCATTACCCTCCGTATCCTCTCGATTATCTCAGTCGTCGAGATACCATCAACAAAGGGCAGGCTGTAAGTCTCCCTCACGATGTCAGAACCTACAATATCTTCCTTCTTCCAGTCACCACCCTTAACAAGAATATCAGGCATGAGATACCTTATTAATTCATATGGCGTATCCTCCTCAAAGATCGTAACATAATCAACCATACCAAGATTAGAGACAACCTCAGCCCTTTGCTCCGCCGTTATTATAGGCCTGCCTTTTTTGAGTCTTCTTACCGAGGCATCAGAATTTATCCCAACAATCAGAATATCACCAAGTCTCTTTGCCTCGTTAAGATACCTAACATGACCGATATGAATAATATCAAAGCATCCATTGGTAAAGACTATCCTCTTGCCTTTTGCCTTCGCTTCGCTAACAGCCATCTTTAGTTCTTCCCAATTTAAGACCTTTCCCATCTACCTTCTCCATATATCATCCCTTTAGCCTTATCGAGTATATCCCTCTCACTCTTGTAACTCAACATCTTCAGGGCGTCATCAATCTCAAACCACCCTGCCCTATCTACCTCCCAGCTGTGATTTTTTGTATCTCCACTAATGTATTCGAGGAGATAAAAGTGAACCGTCTTTTTACACTTTGCATCTTCTTCCTTTATAAAATACCAGTATGATATATCTCCTATTTTATCAATTATCCTACCTTTGAGTCCTGTCTCTTCCATTACCTCCCTAACTGCCGTCTGCCTTTCATCTTCTCCCTTTTCAATAAGCCCCTTTGGAAGGCACCAGACCTTTCCATCCTTAACAGCCACAAGCGCCACCTCTATCCTATCGTCTCTTTTCCTATAGATTACACCACCAGAAGATACCTCTATCTTGATCTTAGCATGCCTCATATTCTGAATGGAGAATCCTACCCCGTACTATGGGAGGGTCTTACCTGTGAGGAGCCTCATTATGTCATTATAAAAGGCAAAGACCATGAGGGTTATTATAATTGCAAGGCCAACACGTTGCGCAACCATAATAACCTTTTCGCTCAAAGGTTTTCTCCTTATCGCCTCAATTGAAAGGAAAAGGATATGGCCTCCATCGAGTATGGGGATGGGTAGGAGATTCAGGACACCTAAGTTTATGCTTATGATTGCCATAAAGGTGAAAAAGCTAAGGGGGCCGTGGGCAGCCTCCTGACCCGCCATCTGAAATATGAGGATAGGTCCTCCAATGGTCTCGGCAGGTATTATCCTCTGAATAAGTTTTATTATCGATACAACAGTCAGAACCGATATGTCCCATGTCTTTGTAATGCCATTTATAAATGCCACAGGCAATGACTCTCGTATAACCATTGTGCTACCCAGTGGCTTTATTCCTATAAGACCAACCTCCTTCTTCTCTCCAAAGATATTGGGCACTTCTTTCTTCTCAGGCGTGAGATGAAAGGCCATTACCTGATTATCCCTTTTTACCTTCAGGAGGATTTCCTTGCCAGGATTCTTGTGAATAAACTCTGTCATCTCATCCCACCTGTTAATAGGTTTGCTATCTATCTCTATAATACTGTCTCCCTTAAGAAGGCCTGCCTTAGCAGCAGGAGAGTCTGTCAGCACCTCGCCCACCTGTGGCAGCAACACAGGAAAGCCTGTCATGAATATAAGTATGAATAGTAATGATGCAAAGAGAAGATTGAATAAGGGACCTGAAAAGACTATAAGAAACCTCCTCCACACAGGCTGATAATTATAGGCCCTTGGCCTTTCTTCTTCCGGTATCTCCTCGGTACCATCTTCACCGAGCATCTTAACATACCCGCCGAGGGGAAAGGATGAAATAAGATATTCCGTCTCTCCTATCTTCTTTCCGATCACCCTCGGACCAAAACCAAGGGAAAACTTAAGGACCTTAACCTTCAACAGTTTAGCAACTATGAAGTGCCCTAATTCGTGAACAAAGATAAGTATCCCTAGTAATATCAATGCATATAAAAGTGTCATCTAACCTCCCGCCTCACAATATCCTCGGCCTTTAAACGTGCCCATCGGTCAGCCTCTATTATATCAGTAAGTTCAGGACTGCCCTTAGAGGTGTGAGAAGACATTGTTTTATTTATTATAACAGGGATCTCATTAAAGTGTATCCTCCCATCGAGAAAGGCCTTTACAGCAATCTCATTCGATGCATTGAGAACTGCAGGCATCGTCCCACCAACTCGAAGTGCATCATAGGCATAACCGAGACAGGGAAACTTTTCAAGGTCAGGTTTAAAGAAGGAAAGGGTTCCTATATTGGTTAGATCAAGTGGTGGCATGATGTTGCTTAGCCTTTCAGGATAGGAGAGGGCATAAGCGATGGGCCCCTTCATATCAGGCACCGATTGCTGCGATATTATAGTGCCATCAATAAATTCAACCATTGAATGGATAATGCTTTCAGGATGTATTACAACTCCTATCTCATCAGGCCCAAGATCAAAGAGATGTGATGCCTCTATAACCTCGAGCCCTTTATTCATAAGCGTTGCCGAGTCAATTGTCACCTTCTTACCCATCTTCCATCTCGGGTGCATCAGTGCCTCATTAGGACTGATATTTCCGAACTCCTCAGCCTTCCTGTTTATAAAGGGCCCCCCTGAGGCAGTCAGTATAATCCTTCGGAGATGATCCTTGCTCCTGCCCTCAAGGCATTGAAAAACAGCACTGTGTTCACTATCAACAGGCAATATCCTCACACCTCTCGACCTCGCCTCCTTCATAATTATCTCCCCTGCCACAACAAGGGTCTCTTTATTGGCAAGGCCTATTGTCTTACCAGCCCGAATCGCATTAAGGGTTGGCAGAAGTCCACTAAAACCTACCATGGCGGATAGAACAAAATCAGAATTCCCGTGTGAGGCTATTGCATTAACACCCTCCTCTCCTGTAATGACCTCAACCATATCTCCGACCTGTTTCCTCAGTCTCTCTGAGGCCTCTGGAACGGCTACAGCGACTATCTCAGGATGGAAGTTCCTTATCTGTTCTTCGAGAACCTCGATATTACTACCAGCAGCAAGGCCTGTTACAGTAAACTTTTCCCTGTGCCTTCCAATGACATCGAGGGCACTTCGACCTATAGAGCCTGTTGAACCGAGTATTACAACCCTCTTCATACCCTCATAATCAACCACAGTACAGGTCCTGTAAATAGAGAGCCATCTATCTTATCAAGAATGCCACCATGACCTGGTATGATATTACTCGAATCCTTAACGCCTGCATCCCTTTTGAACATGGACTCAATCAGGTCTCCTATAACAGCAGAAAGGCCTACAACCAGCCCTGTCAAGATAACCCTCTCGATTCTCATATCCACAAGGAAAAGGGAAAAGAGATATGCAGCGATCACGCCGCCAAGCAAAGAACCAACAGCCCCTTCTATTGTCTTGTTAGGGCTTATCTCCTTATAGAGCTTTCTCCTTCCAAAGGTCTTTCCTATATAAAAGGCTAAGCTGTCCGCAGTCCAGACAGAGCCGTAGAGGAATATTATCCATTCAGGTCCCGCCTCCCGTAAGAGCAATTGGAAATTAAGAAGACAGGGGATATAGAAAAGAGGAATAACAACGCTGCCAATGTCCCTGAGGGATGAGGCAGGTTCCCTTTTCTCCAAAAGTCTGATCACAAATATAAGGGTTACTATAAAGATGAGGATAGTCAAAAAATTCTCACGCATCGAATAAAAAAATAACGGTATCACAAGGCCGAGGATGAGACCTGTGACCTTCATGAATCCTTTCACCTCGTACATTGAATAAAATTCCCAGAGGGCCATGGTTGATATGAATATGATAAGTCCAAAAAAATATATAGCAGGGAGTCGCATGATATAAAGGTAAAGAAGAGGCAGGAGGATAACGGCGACAATGAGCCTTTTAAGATGCATTCTATATAGTTGACCTCACTGATACAGTGCCAAATCTTCTGTCCCTTAATTGATAGTCCCGAAGGGCAACAAAGAACTCATCCCTTGTAAAATCAGGCCAGAGTGTATCGGTAAAGTATAGTTCTGAGTAAGCAGCCTGCCAGAGGAGAAAATTACTAATCCTCTTTTCACCGCTTGTCCTAATAATGAGGTCAGGTGGTCTGAGGCCTGCTGTATCGAGATTATTCTCAAAAAGGGATTCTGTCACATCCTCAGGTCTTACACCACTTTCTATTATCTTCTTTACAGCCCTCAATATCTCGTTTCTTCCACCATAACTGAGGGCAAGGACGAGTTTCATCCCTCTGTTATCGGATGACCTCACCTCTGCATCCTCAATAAGCAATCGAATATTTTCAGGTAGCCTCCATATCTCTCCTATGGTCTTAAAGACTATACCCTTTTTTATGAGTTGATCAAACCTGGTCTTCAGATAACTCTCGAGAAGACGCATAAGCATCGAGACCTCATCTCCTGGTCTCTGCCAGTTTTCAAGTGAAAAGGCATAAAGGGTTAATGTCTCTATACCTGATTCTGATGCTGCGGTTATGATCTCCTTTGCCCTCTCTGCGCCCCTCTTATGACCTTCCACCCTCGGCAGCCCCCTCATCTCAGCCCACCTTCCATTACCATCCATTATTATTGCAACATGTCCTGGGATCCTTCCTAACAAAACTCCTCCTTAATATCCCTTAAGGGAGTATACATAAAGCATGCTGCCCAGGGGATTTTCTCCCTTTAATATATTCTTTGCCTTGATGCCAAAGAGCGGTTTACTTAGGACATAGATCCTGTCGCCTGAGACAGCATAATCCATTACACCACCTGATATGCCGTCTACAACCACCATTTCTTCCATTGACAGACCTGTCCACCACAATACCCTTATCTCAGAGCGCTTAAAACCAAGGGTTCTGGCCATATCAGCAAGGGGAATCCTCTTTATAAAGATCGTTTTATTTCCAAAGGAAAAGAGCTTGTCCTTTACAGACCATTCTCCCCTATCAACCATAATGGTCGGGGCAGCCCTCTTAAAGGTGTTCATAAAGCCACCTGAATCATCCTTGCTCATCCAGAGCCTCAGACCATTAACATCGTAGAGGCTCAGGTATCCCTTCTCATCATAAGATAGGATGTATCTGCTACCACCTTCAGTTATAAAAGCAAAATCATAGATATTAACACCTGATGGAAGTTTGAGATTCTCCCCTTTAATGAATCTACCACCTCTATAATCAATTAAATACACCGGACCAGTATAGCCTTCTTCAGAATAAGACTGAGCTATTAGCCTTCCATCAACAACCCTGAGAAAGGCCCTGTCCCTCCATAAGACCTTAAAGCCACCCTCTCCCTTTTCAAAAATATAAGATAAAACCTCATTATCTCCCAGGGTCGTAAGGACTATCTCATCCTTTCCGTCTGAATTGATATCAACCTTATCGAGCCAGAGATGCTCCTTTGCTACAGGAACATCTATCTCATAAATCTCGAGAAGGCTTATGCCAGGTGTGTATATTCGAAGAACCTTTCCATTACTAATAACTATCTCATCCTTATCCCTGCCATCAAAATTGCCTATCGTTATAAGGCGACCTGAGTAGGGAAGGTCAAAATATAGCAGTGCCTCCTTGGAACCGAGACCTATTGAGAGGAGGTCACTGAACCGCGACTCCTTGATTAAGGATGCATCGATATTTTCCTCGGTCTGCATCATATTAGCACCGTCTTCTGCCCAGATAATCCTTTCTCTCAGTGCTGTCTCTTTTCCGCTCTGAAGGGATGTAATTGCAATAATAGCAGCGGCCTTCTTTTTCCTTGCCTCCTCTAAAATTGCTGTGTCATCAGATGAATTGAGAGGCAGAGTTGAATCAACGAGATCAAATCTTCCGCTCTCCTTCAACTTTTGATAAAGGGCCTCTCCAACCTCCCAGGGAACAGACCTGTCCTGATAAAACAGGACTTTCACCTTCCTCTCTGAAAGCCTCAATATATCGCCTTCCTTAGGCTCTCCTTTAATTATCCTCAGCCTCGACCCATCAGGGGATACCTCGATTACCTCTGCCCTTCCCAGAGGTGTCTCGACCCTTCCTATCTGTTCTTTTGTCACAGGATGAAGAAGGGACACCCCTTCCCTGAGGACATCAAGCCGCATACCCTTTCTGATGCCCGAGCCCTTACTGAGGTCAGAGATGATAATGTCGCCTTCCACTGATATTACCCTACCCTTTAAGGGCTTGAAATAGGAAAGGGTTTCATCCTTGAGCCTGTTCAGTGTCCCATCAGCAAAGCCCATCCCTGAAAGACAGATGATAAAGAAGAAGCAAAAACAGACAATAGTATTAATGAATGCAAGCCTTGTTCTGTTCATTATGAAATTATAACACACCGCCCCGTTTAACTGTCACCCTTTTTTCCCATTCATAAGCGGTCTTGATAATATACTCAAGATCATCGTATTTAGGCATCCAGCCCATAATCTTTTTGAGCTTTGAGCTATCAGCAACGAGCTGAGGAGGATCACCCTCCCTCCTTACGGTCTCTATCACACTAAAATCATTACCTGTAACCCTTTTAACAGCCTCCACAACCTCTCTAACTGAGTAACCGTGACCATAACCGCAATTAAATACATCAGAAGGGCCCCCATCTGCAAGATAATCGAGGGCAACAATGTGGGCCTCTGATAGGTCTTCAACATGGATGTAGTCTCTAATACAGGTCCCATCAGGCGTGGGGTAATCTGTGCCATAGATCTCGAGATACGGCCTTTTTCCGAGGGCGGTCCTTACAGAGACCGTTATTAGATGAGTTGCATCCTCCCTCCACTGGCCTATCCTTGCGAGGGGGTCTGCACCTGCCACATTGAAATATCTTAAAGAGACATATCTGAAATTATTGACCCCCGAGATATCAGACAGGGCATTCTCGACCATGACCTTGGACCTTCCGTAAGGATTTATAGGGCTTAAAGGGGCAGATTCGCCAACTGGTATCCTGTCAGGTATCCCATAAACAGCAGCGGTTGACGAGAATATGAATTTATCCACTCCCTTTTCAAGACATACCTTAAGGAGATTCAGGGTATTGCAGAAGTTATTCGAATAATACCTTAAAGGCTCCCTTACTGATTCAGGGACAACGATAAGGGCAGCAAAGTGCATAACCGCCTCGGGACAGAATTCATCAAAGAGGCTCCTCAGCCTTTCTATATCAGAGAGGTCTCCAACTACAAGCCTGCCATAAAGCACAGCCTCTCTGTGTCCATAAGATAGATTGTCATAAGTAATGACCTCGTGCCCCTTTTCACCAAGGGCCTTAACAACATGACTTCCTATATAACCTGCTCCACCTGTAACAAGGACTCTCATGATGCCTCCCAAATTTTGAGATTATACCATTTCTTGACATCTTTAGTCTCATCTATTAAATTAAACCATTACCTTGGAAGAGCAGCAGAAATAGCTCATAGCTCTTGGCTCATAGCAATTAGCTCTTGGCTCATGGCATGAACTATAAACTATGGGCTATGTTAGCTCTAAAAGTCAGGAGGTCCGATGAACAGAATAAAGGTAAAGAATCCAATCGTCGAGATAGATGGCGATGAGATGGCGAGGGTGATATGGCACATGATAAAGGAGAAACTGATCAATCCCTTCTTTGATATTGACATAAGATACTATGACCTTGGCATAAAGAAGAGGGATGAGACAGAGGACCGAATCACTGTAGAGGCAGCAATGGCAATTAAGGATTTGGGTGTAGGTGTGAAATGCGCCACGATAACGCCGAATGCAGAACGGGTCAGGGAATATAATCTCAAAGAGCAATGGAAGAGTCCCAATGGCACGATTCGATCAATCCTCGATGGCACCGTCTTCAGAAAACCAATAATAATAAAGAATATACCTCCTGCTGTCAGAAACTGGAGAAAGCCTATAATAATAGGCAGGCATGCCTATGGAGATATATATAAGAGCACTGAATATGTTATTGAAAAACCCGGTAGGGCTGAGATCGTATTCATACCTGATAAAGGTGACAGGGTCGTCCTCGAGATTCATGATTTCAAAGGCAGGGGCGTTATAATGGGGATCCACAACTTAGAGGATTCCATAAGGAACTTTGCCCTTTCTTGCATCAATTATGCCTTAAGCGAGGAAGTTGACCTCTGGTTTGGCGCAAAAGATACAATATCAAAGAAATATCATGGCTTCTTCAGGGATATATTCTCAGAGGAGGTTTCCCATTTCAGGGAGAGATTCGAAGATAAGGGAATAAATTACCGCTACCTCCTGATAGATGATGCCGTTGCACAGGTCATAAAATCTGAAGGTGGGATGCTCTGGGCCTGCATGAACTATGATGGCGATGTCATGTCTGATATGGTTGCAAGCGGGTTTGGCAGCCTTGGTCTCATGACCTCTGTCCTCGTCTCTCCTGGGGGGAAATGCGAGTTCGAGGCAGCCCACGGAACAATCGTCAGGCACTATCGGGAATACCTGAAAGGAAGACCAACATCAACAAACTCTATAGCCTCCATATTTGCCTGGACAGGCGCCATAAGAAAAAGGGGGGAACTGGATAACACCCCTGAGGTTGTAAAGATGGCATCAGATATAGAGAAGGCGGTTATAGAGACAGTTGAATCCGGGATAATGACAAAAGACCTTGTTCCCCTTGCAGAACCACCTGTAAAGGGATATGCCCTTACAGAAGAGTTCATAGATGCCGTGGCAGAGAGAATAACAAAGACAGGGAGGGATAATGGAGTTAACCGTAACAATTGATAAGGATTCACTTTCAATTCCGATTGATAATCCCTTCAGGATTGACCTATTTTCTCTTGAGGAGAAGATCAGGAATTTCATCCACTCAAAGGAGATAGAATCAAAGGAAATAGATATAGGGGGTCTCCTTCCAAGGATGATAAGGGGTGTAGCTGGTTGCGAAAAGGGCTGCCCTGCAAATGCCCTTGATCTCGTCCAGAGGGGCTTTAAGGACTTTGAACTATCCTATGTAGATGGTGGTATACTAACAGCAAAGATTATACGAGGAGAAAAGACAATATATTTTAAGATGTTTCCTGATTTCTAATACGAACAACATTACGAATAACTATCTCAACAACCCAAATAATGTAGATATGCTCAAAAATTTATTTAACCCAAACGTTGCAAAAATTAAGCCTGATATTTGGTTAATAGGTTAATAGGTGAAGTGGTGAATAGGCTGAAGGCTGAAGTTACTCCTTAAGCCTATCGCCTTAAGCCTTAAGCCCATTCACCTATTTATTTGAGGCATGCCAGCCTCCAAATTTATGCAACTGGTGGGTTTATTGAATTATCTCGAATTGGTGTATGGATAAAAATTGCGTAACACAATCAGTTCAGGGTACACTAAGGTATCGAA
>JBKBUB010000037.1:0-9563 GCA_046290925.1 Thermodesulfovibrionales bacterium
GATAGCGGTAGTTGTTCCATATCCAGGGGCATCTGCAAAGGATATAGAAGATAAGGTTACGAGACTTATAGAAAAAGAACTCAATACACTCGATGGTCTCAGAAAGGTATCCTCATCTACAAAGGACGAGATTACAGCAGTAACTGCAGAGTTCGAATATTCCAAGGGATTAGAGGCAGCAGCAACAGATGGTGCTAACGCCCTGAAAAAGATTGAGGGCCAACTACCGCTTGATATAAGGCCGCCTCAGATATTCAAGATAAGCAAGGCAACCCAGCCAGATATGATTCTTTCGCTGACTCCAAAGGAAAACTCTCCCTATGACCTTGCAAAGATAAGGCAGCTTGCCGAAAACAATATAAAGGAAGATATCCTGCGAATCAAAGAGGTCGCAAATGTAGAGGTCTTCGGTGGCTATAATCCCGAATTGACCATCGTTATAAAACCAGACCTTCTCAATGCCTATGGTCTCAATATCACACAGGTAATCTCTGCTATTGCATCTCAAAACCTCAATATCCCCAATGGTCTGATAATAAGAGAGAAAGACCAGTATATATTAAAGACACTTGGAGAACTGAGCAAAAAAGAGGATGCAGAACGCATTGTTATAGCCCGCATCGGCAACGGGAATGTCTATTTGAAGGATGTTGCAGATATTATTCCGGGTTATCAGGAAAGGCAATCTCTCTACCACGGAAATGGAAAACCAGCCATAGGCATAAGCATCCTCCGTTCTCACGAAGGAAAAGACATGGACACCATCCATGCAGTAGAAAAGGCGCTTCCGTCAATAAAGGCAAAATATCCCATGATAAACTTCGAGATTGCAGATACACAGAAAGACCTAATAGAGAAAAGTGTTGACAACATGATAGACGCCCTTCGGGATGCAATAATAATGACCGTTTTTGTGATATTCCTCTTTCTGGCCGACATCAGGGGAATGATAATAGCGGCCATATCCATTCCATTCACATATCTCATTACCTTTGCTGTCATGTATATCATGGGAATGGAATTCAACATGGTCACACTCACAGGCATAATCCTTGCCGTGGGCATGCTGCTTGACGATGCCATCGTTGTCATAGAAAACATAGAAAGACGTTATCACCAGAAAAAAGAGGATATAAAGACCGCAGTCTTTGGAGGCACCGATGAGGTCATGCTCGCCATTTTTTCAGGCACATATGCAACTATCATGGTATTGATACCGATAATATTCATTGGAGGATTTGTTCAGACTATCTTGAGACCTCTTTCTGTAACGCTTACAATAGCCCTTGCAGCTTCATACATTGTCTCTGTTACAGTCATACCCCTCTTTGCACCGTTAATCCTTAAGGCAGAAGCAAAGAAAAACAGGTTAGAAAGGCTGATTCAACTTTTTGATCGTTATATCATATCTCCAATCAGGGATTTCTTTGTTGGCATACTGAACACTGCGTTAAAACACAGGGTATTGTTCCTTATCGGTGCCGCAGTCGCTCTTTTATTCAGCATGAAACAGATGCCGCTTGTTGGAAGGGATTTAATGCCCCCAATGGATACGGGGATTATAAAGGTAAACTTCGAGACAGACTCAAATACATCCCTTTCTCATGTAGAGGATATATTAAACAGGATGGAAGATGTAATAAAAAAAACATCCGGTGTTGAGAGAGTCTCTACAACCGTTGGCTCGGAACCTGGAGTCATAAGCTTTGGAAGCGGAAGGATTGCCCAGCAGGGTACGATTACCATCCATCTCGTTGACAGATTTCACAGGAAAGAATCCATATGGCAGATAGAGAACAGGCTGAGAGAAGAATTTAGAAAGATAGCAGGGCTGAAATCCGTTAATGTCTTTGATTACGGTGCAACAGCAATGTCATCGATAAAGGCGCCTATCGATATAATGATAAGCGGCCCTGATCCTGAAATAATCGATTCCATAGGCACAGATATCATGGAGAGGCTGAAAAAGGTTCGTGGACTTACGAGCATATCGAGGAGCTGGACATATGACAAAAAAGAGATAGCCTTTAAGGTTGATATGCAGAAGGCTGCAATTTACGGCATGTCCCCTGTAACCATATCACAGCAGATAGCATCGGCAGTAAGAGGAGGAGTATCCTCTGTATTCAGGGTTCCGGGTCAGGACGGATATTTTATAAGGGTTCAGTTTTCGCGCGACTTCAGGGATAATCTAACATCCATAGAATCTATGCTGATTCAGACCCCGAAGGGCGCAGTACCTGTAAGAGAACTGGGGACATTTGAGACAATAAAAACCCAGACATCGATGTCACGTGAGTATTTACAGCCAACCATGAATATCTATGGTTACAGAAGTACGGCTGCAATATCGCATATACATAACGATATAGACAATGTCCTTAAAGGCATCAAACTGCCGCCGGGTTATACAATTAATCACGAAGGCGACCTCAAGCAAATGAAGGAATCCTTCGGAAGGCTTATTGCTGCTTTAGCAATCGGCCTCATACTGCTTTATTTTTCTTTGGTTCCGGCATTCAAGTCATGGATACACCCACTGACGATAATGTCCGCAATACCCCTTGCCCTGATTGGTGCAGTATGGTCTATGCTGATTACAGGCAAACATCAATGTATGCCATCCTTCATGGGAATGATACTTCTTGCAGGTATTGTGGTCAAGAATTCCATTCTGCTTATAGATTTCATAGAAGAGGCAAGGCGAAATGGTCATGGAGTTATGGATGCAATTGTTGGAAGTGTAAAGATAAGAACGAGACCTATCTTGATGACAGCGGTCGGCACAAGTGTTGGAATGCTCCCAATCGCCCTCGAATGGGCAATTGGCCTTGAAAGATTGTCTCCCCTTGCAGTGGTTGCTATAGGGGGGCTGATGGTATCCACATTCCTGACACTCGTTTATGTCCCGATACTTTACAGTCTGTTAGAGGAATTAAAAGAATGGGCAAAGGAACTCCCACATAAATTTCATTTTACAAAAAAGGGGATATTAAATGGATGACATGTTGATTATATTCAAGGCCCTCTCAGATGAAACAAGGCTAAGGATATTAAAGCTCCTTGAGCATGGTGAACTCTGCGTATGCGACATAGTTGCTGCGCTTAACATGATGCAGCCGAAGGTTTCATTTCATCTCGGTGTGCTAAAAGAAGCAGGATTGATTAAAGATAGGAAACAGGGTAAGTGGATTCATTATAGAATTGACGACTCTGATATATTCAAGAGGTTTCTGGTTCTTTCTGTGCTTGAAAGAGTTTCTGAAAGCGAAGTAATAGATGATAAAAAGAGGCTTGAAAAATTTCTCAACTCAAAATCCAATTCAACCATTTATCGATTCACCTATTCACCTAAAAATAAATGTTGCGGGAGGTAAAAAATGATTAAAAGATTTCTCGAAAAGCTTCACAACTTCAGACTACTGCCTATATTTGTCATTGTCAGTATGGTCATCGGCATTGCCATCGGCAAGTGGTACGGGATTTCCAATTTTGAACTGACGCCGCCGATTGACGCCATTAAGTCTATCTTCCACGGGACTTATGAATTTAGCATTGGCAATACCCTTGCCCTTGGCGTGGTAGTTGGGCTATTTATGATGATGTATCCTGCCATGGCAAATATTAAATTTGAAGATCTTGGTAAGGCTGCGAAATCACCGAAGCAGCTACTGATAGTAATGTTCTTTAACTATGCCATTGCCCCGTTCTTTATGCTCCTGCTTGCAAAGATATTTTTGAGCGGTGAGCCCGATTTATACACAGGGCTTGTCCTTTACGGTCTTGCGCCGTGTATTGCGATGGTCATAGTCTTTACCTTCCTTTCGGCGGGAAACGGCCCGCTTGCAATAATACTCGTTGCATTGAATTCAATTATACAGATGATACTCATACCTGTATATGCAAAGCTGCTTTTGGGAGATGTTCATTTTGACGTATGGGTTGTGGGTGAAAGCGTGCTTCTCTATCTCGGCATTCCTCTCGTTGCAGGTATGCTCACAAGGTTTTTGGGCGTAAAGAGATTCGGTGAGGAGTGGTTTCACAAATTGAAATTCTATCTTGATACATTGTCAATTGTTGGATTGCTATTCACCCTTGTCATAATGTTTGCATTAAAGGGGGACTTGATATTGGAAAAACCATTCTTTATTGTGCAAATGGCAATACCGATGACACTATTTTTCTGGACAATGTTTGTTGTTGTTTATCTTACAGGATGGAAACTGGGCTTGAATTATGAGGATGCTGTGGCTGTGGGCTTCAATTCAACTGGAAGGGACTTCGAGATCGCAATTGCAATAGCAATTACGGCATTTAATCCAACGGTAGCACTGGCAACTGTTATCGGCCCTCTTATAGAAGTGCCGGTAATGCTTGCCCTTGTCTGGTTTGCAAAAAACACTGAGTATAAACTCTTTAAGGGGAGGGAATAACCATGTATAAGAAGATACTTTATCCGATCAAGTTCGAGGAGTTTTCCCTTGATCTGCTTAGATGTATCCTTGACTTTAAAAACATTGGTACAGAGGAGATTGTCTTAGTTCATGTCATTGATGTCTCAAAACTACCGATGGATAAATATGAAGGATACTCAATTAGGGATGTTGAGTCTCTTAAGACAATTGCTGAGGAAAAGATGAAAGAGGCTATAAGAATTGTAGAGGAAGCAGGACTGAGAACAAAAGAGATAATCAGGGTAGGTGTGCCTTACAGAGAGATACTGAAGGTTGTAAAAGAAGAAACCGGGATATCCCTGATTGTCTCAGGAAGACAGAAGAAAAGTCCTTTGAAGGAGATATTCATTGGCTCAAACACCGACAGGATCATACGCTATGGAGATATTCCTGTTTTTATACCAAAATATCCTGCTGCCTTTGGTGCTTCAAAGGAGGAATGCGAAAAGATATGCAAGAATATGTTTAAGAGACTGCTTTATCCAACAGATTGGTCAGACTGTGCAAAGGTTACCCTTGAATATCTTAAAGGACTGAAGGGTGCAGAAGTAGATGAGGTGGTAGTCGCCCATGTCATGAACGAAAAGGCAATGAGGCTCCAGCCTCCAGAAAAGTTTAAAGAGTTTGAGAAAGAAGACATGGAAAGACTGCAGACAGTTAAAAAAGAGCTTGAGCAATCAGGTTTCAAGGTAAAGACCAGACTTGAAGTGGGCAGGCCAGGAACTGACCTTATTAGGATTGCCCGTGAAGAGGATATAACCATGATAGTTATGGGCACACATGGGAAGGGTTATGTTGAGGGAATTCTCTGGGGCTCTGTGTCAAGAAATGTTGTTGAATACAGCAATAGACCTGTATTACTTATAAAAAGTGAGAAATGTTTAAAGGAGATGAAGTTATGAAGGTTCAAAATGGAGGCCGCTATGAGGGAGATAATACTTAGGCATTGGCAGACCATTGCTTGGATATTAGGGGCAACAGTGCTTATTCCTTCCCTAAATAGAGCAATTGTCGAATCAACTCGTAAAATAATTGGAAAAGATATAGGGATTCTGGATAAGATTTCGGTAAGCATTATCGGTGGAGGGTTTTTCAGTATCATCTCTGGTATTGGCTGGTTGCTTTTGGCTAAATATGGCAAGGTAAGTGAAGCCGATATCATCTATCCACTACTTGTTGGAGGAGTAGTTGGAACTGTAATTGGTGGTATAGTCTCAAACGAAGATAGCGAGGATGTTGTCATCATTGCTAGCGTGACTGCTGGCATGATTGCTAGCGTGATTGCTGGCGTGATTGCTGGCTGGATTGTTGGCGGGATTGTTGGCGGGATTACTGGCGTGATTGTTGGTGCCATTGTTGGCTGGATTGTTGTTTGGTATGCTGGCGATATTGTTGGCGGGATTGTTACCGTGATTGTTACCGTGATTGCTTTCCTGTTATTTGGTATTGTCTCTTTAATCTCTAAACCCTTTTCCATGTTCTTAAGGCCATTGCTGATACTTTCATACTACCGCAAGATTTTATGTACCAATTGTCTTCACTATAGCAGACCCTTGAAGGCAAGGTATAATAATGGAGAAAGGCATTGTGAGTATTGTGGTAGTAATAGCGTGATGGATAGGAGGTTTTTATCTGTAAAAGAGGTTATAGGGCTTATAGGTGGAGGTATTAAAGATTTTCGCATTGACCATAATAAGGTTTATGTAAATCTCTGGTTTGAGGATGAAAAGAGGGCAAGGAGTGCAGAGATAAGCTCCCTTGAGATAAGAAGGGCTAAAAATCTAAGCTATGGGTGGGCAATAGAGGCGGTGTTGAATGAATTAAAGAAGGATATGACAATAAAAGTTAAAGGCATACCTGTTTTCATCAGGGATAATTTAGAGATTCCTTCTGATGCAATGAAGATCCTAAGGGCTGAATTTAAAGATGTTAGATAAAAGACTAAGGGTAGCTAAATTTCTTATATCAAGGGATGTAAATGGTCAAGAAGGGAAGCCCATTTGAGAGATGAACCCTTTTAAAGGGACAACGGTTTGGCATAGCCCGCATCGCAAACCTGGTTGAGAAGAACAGTTTAAACAGTTTTTAAAAAGAAGGATAACAATAAAAGAAGGCATTAAGGTCAAAGACCATACAGGGCATAAGGTGGATGCTAATAGAGGTAGCTGGCAAGGTAGTGGCTACCAATGTAATCTCACAGCCTCTTCAAGCTCCCAAGGCCCTTTATTTCATTTACCATTGAACAGCCTCGAAAATAAAACAGAAAGGAGTAATCATGGCAAGGTTGTCAACAAAGGATAAGGAAAAACCTTTTATACTCATCGGTGCAGTCATAGCAGGAATTATTATTCAGCGACTGATCGGCAAAGAACTTCCGTCCATTATCTATCTTGCGGGGATCGGCATGTTCTTTGTGATTTTTGCAGTGATGCTTCCTGTTGAGATAAAGGATGTGGGAAGGTCCTTTAAAAAGATAAAACCCACGGCAATAGTCCTTTTCGTCAACTTCCTCTTCATTCCTGTATTTGCTTGGACGATGGGCTGGCTTATACTCAAAAACTATCCAGACTTCTGGGCAGTGGCGATTCTTTATACCTTCACGCCATGCATAGGCTGGTATCCAATCTTTATAGACATTGCAAAGGGAGATGTGCCGTGGGGCATTGCCCTTTTCCCCTGGAACATAACCTTGCAGGTTATCTTAATGCCGTTATATCTCTATGTCTTCGCTGGAAAGGTAATACCCGTGGAACTCTCAACCCATATCATAAACGTCGACCTTTTTCTTGTTGTGCCCTTTGTCTTAGCCTACATAGTTCAAAAGATCGTGATTAATAAAAAGGGGCGTGATTACTTTTTCGGTCCCTTCAAGTCTGCCATGGAAGAAGTAAAACTCTGGGCGCTGGTTATAGTTATTCTGAGCATGTTTATCGATCAGAGGTCTCTCGACATCTCAGATATCGATAAGGTCGAACTCCTTATCATCCTCTTTTTAATAGCCTTTTTCTTTGTCCTTTTCATCCTTGCTGTAATAATCGGCAAGTTCTTCAATCTCGGTTATGAGGATACTGTTACCATGGCATTCACTACAACTGCCAGAAACTCGGTGGCTGTGATAGGCGTTGCTATCGCAGCATTTCCCGGAGACCCTTTAGTTTATTTAACGCTCATTCTCGGCCCTGTTGTGGAATTGCCTATGCTTCTGATAATGGCAAGGATTATGTTGGGGATTAAAGAAAAGTTTGAGTTGAAAACAAGAAAAAGTGCAATATCTTGAAGCCATTAGAGGAAATTCTGAAGCCCGCACCGATACAGGAGATGGAAATTTTTAAATTCACAGGCTGTCTTCTTGGAACTGCAATAGGTGATTCTCTTGGCGCAGTAAGAGAAGGCTCTTCTGATATTCTTGAAACCAGGGAAATTGGGTCACGATATACTGATGATACAGCAATGATGATTGGGGTTGCAGAATCCCTTATTTATGCTGTAAGTCTTGGTGGAGATGCAGACACAATTGGAGCAATGACAGGTGCTATAGCAGGAGCATATTATGGGGCAGGAGATATACCTCTTAGGTGGAAAGAAAAGCTTGAGAACAGGGGATATATCGAAGAATTAGCAGAAATGCTGTGGGAGAGGTAGTTTTCTTTCTTGTTTAAAATGTAAACCAGTAGGACACCCTTGCGTTTGTCTTTAAAGGGAGCTTATCCGACCCGTACCGGATAATAGTTATTTATAAAGTTCTTTTAAATGCCCATCCAAATCCTCTGGCATTTCTGCATCCCTGTATCTTACCACACCATTTCTGTCAATGATGATATGAGTTGGGGTACCCATTACACCAAAGGCCCTGATTATCTTTCCATCTCTGTCATATATGATCGGAAAATTTATCCCATAAGATTTTATATACCCTGTTACGGCCTCGAGATTTTCATTTATCCCTATATTCACACCTATAAATTCAATATTATCCCCCAACTTTTTATGTAAATTTACCACATGAGGAATTTCCCTCTTACAATTCGGACACCATGTTGCCCAGAAGATAAGATACAGAGGCTTTTTGCCCTTAAATGTTGAGTAGTCTATCTTTTTACCATCGAGACTTGTTGCAACGAAATGAGGGGCCTTATCTCCTATGTCTACTGCATAAGCTGAAATAGGAGATAGGGGATAGGAGATAGGAAATAGGGGATAGGAAATAGGAAATAAGAAAATAATAATCAAGACCAGAGAAACTTTCATATCAGTAATCCTCCTGCCTTTAAGAGATAGTATTCTCCAAGCCCGAAAAGAACCACAGCCAGTATTCTCTTTATCCATACCATCCAATTGCCAGGTCTTGGCAAGGACTTGAGTGTGCCTGAGAAGGTTCCTATTGCTATAAGCAATGCTGACATGCCGAGTGAAAAGCTCAACATCATTGAACCTCCAAGAAGCAAGTTCTTTGTGGTTGATATATAAATCAAAAGCCCGGCAAGCACAGGGGATGTGCATGGTGCTGCCACGAGTCCAGAAAGCAACCCCGTTATAAATGCACCAAGGTATCCTTTCCTCTCCGATGTCCTTGTCTTTGAAAATAAAGGTATATTTATCCAGTCCATCATCCATAAACCAAGGATAAGGCAGACATTGCCAAATATTAAATAACTCCATGGGCTTGTTGATATCTCACCAAAGAACCTCCCAGTCAATGCTGCAAATATACCGAGGGCAGAGTAAACAATGGATAAACCAATGGCATAGGACAGGGAAAGGATAAAGGCTGTTAATCTTTTATCAATAGTTGATGCACCGATGATGCCAATGATAATAGGTATCATTGGATATACACAGGGTGTAAGAGAGGCGAGAACCCCTCCCAGAAAAGAAAGGGCTAAAGAAAAGAGGGAGGGATTCTCTATAGACCTGGTAATAAGGTCATGCATCAGTGGGCATGCCCCATTACAGGTGGTTCACCAACCTTGCGGCTCATAAGCCTCTTTGCCATGAGTTGGTCTTCTTCCCAAGCTGCCTTCTGAATCTCCTCTATACTAATTCCTTCAACCGTAATAGAGTCGATCTCTATGACATGTGCAACAGGATAAATCCAGCCTGTAATAGTTG
>JBKBUB010000038.1:0-9428 GCA_046290925.1 Thermodesulfovibrionales bacterium
AAAAAAAAGATAAGGAGCAAGAGAAATGGCTTTTCAACAGATACGACAGATGCCAACGGTAAAGGAAATCTTACAAACAATGCCCCTATCTGTAAACATGAAGAAAATTAAACAGGAAAGGGATGAGGAGATAAGGGCTGTCTTTGAAAGGAGAAATAATAAATTCCTCATGATAATCGGACCCTGCTCTGCTGACAATGAGGATGCTGTATGCGATTATGTGGCAAGACTCGCTCGCGTTCAGGAGGAGGTTAAAGATAAGATCATAATTATCCCCCGCATCTATACAAATAAGCCACGAACAACAGGTGAGGGTTACAAGGGTATGGCTCATCAGCCAAGGCCTACGGAGGCACCAAACATGGTGAAAGGACTCAAGGCAATAAGGAAGATGCACATAAGGGCATTCGAAGAGTCTCACCTGCCAGCAGCTGATGAGATGCTCTATCCCGGTAATTATCCCTACCTCGAAGACCTGCTCAGTTATGTTGCTGTAGGCGCCAGATCTGTGGAGAATCAACTGCACAGGCTCACAGTAAGCGGTCTGGATGTTCCTGCTGGGATGAAGAATCCAACAAGTGGAGATATAGAGGTCATGCTAAACTCTATTCAGGCAGCCCAGAGACCCCATGTCTTTGTCTACAATGGATGGGAGGTAAAGACTACAGGAAACACTTTTGCCCACGCAATCCTGAGAGGAGGGGTTGATATGTATGGAACCAACATACCAAATTATCATTATGAAGACCTGATAAGGGTAACAGAGGCATACAAAAAAAGGAACCTGACTAATCCTGCCATCATAGTTGATACGAACCATGCAAATTCAAACAAAAAATTTTATGAACAGCCGCGGATAGCAAAGGAGGTAATGCGGTCTCGGGAACATTCGAGGTCATTAAAGAATATTATAGTAGGGCTTATGGTCGAAAGTTACATAGTCGAAGGAACTCAAAAGATAGGAGAGAATGTATACGGTAAATCCATTACAGACCCATGCCTTGGCTGGGAAGATTCAGAAAGGTTGATAAAGGATATAGCGGAATCTCTGTAAAAGTTGTAAGAAGGCTGTCATTTGTGGTAATCTTTACAGCTTGCAGTTTATACTCAAACGTTGCAAAAACTATCTTGATATCATGCCAGCCTCTGAATTTATGCAACGGGTGGGTATATTAGAGGGAGTGACATGATAAAGAATGATCGGTGGATAAGGGAGATGGCCTCAAAGGGCATGATTGAACCCTTCAGCGAGAATCAGGTGAGGGAGGGTGTAATCTCCTTTGGTGTCAGTTCCTATGGTTATGACATGAGGATCGCTGATGAGTTTAAGATCTTTACAAATATCAATAACACGATTGTGGACCCGAAGAATTTCGATCCAAAAAGCTTCGTTGATTTTAAGGGAGAGGTCTGCATAATCCCTCCAAATTCCTTCGCCCTCGGGTATTCGGTTGAGTATTTCAGGATACCGAGGGATGTCCTCGTGATATGCCTCGGGAAATCAACCTATGCAAGATGCGGGATCGTTGTTAATGTGACCCCTCTCGAGCCCGAATGGGAGGGGCATGTAACGATAGAGATATCTAATACAACCCCTTTGCCAGCAAAGATTTACGCAAATGAGGGGATTGCGCAACTGTTATTCCTCGGTGCCGAAGAGTTATGCGAGGTATCTTATGCTGATAAGGCTGGAAAATACCAGGCCCAGAGGGGCATAACCCTGCCGAGGATGTAAATGCCTGTAAGGGAAAAGATTATCCTTGCCCTCGACTTCTCAGACCCTGATTATGCCCTTAAGATAGTTGATACCTTTTCGGAACAGATTAACATCTTCAAGGTAGGCCTTGAACTCTTTCTCTCAGGTGGACCTGAGATTGTAAGGAAGATAAATGAAAGGGGGAAAAAGGTCTTTCTTGACCTGAAGTTTCATGACATCCCAAATACAGTAACGAAGGCTGCTTTACAGGCAACAAGGCTCGGCGTATATATGTTTAATATTCACGCATCAGGCGGTTTAGATATGATGAAGAGATGCAGAGATGCTGTTGTCGATCTTTCCTTAAAGGAAAATCTCGAAAGACCAAAGATAGTTGGTGTAACGGTACTGACAAGTCTTACAAACGACATAATAAAGAATGAACTGTGCATTCACCACAGCCTCAGAACCCATGTAAAGCACCTCGGCAAACTTGCAAAGGATGCGGGTCTCGATGGTATTGTTGCCTCGGCCCAGGAGGTCAGGATGATAAGAGAACACTTTGGAAAGGGTTTTCTTATCATTACACCTGGTATAAGGGCATCATGGAGTCCACCTGATGACCAGAGGAGGACTATGACACCGAGAGAGGCAATAAGGGAGGGTGCTGATTATATCATCCTTGGAAGGGCTGTGCTTAATCATCCTGAGCCTGTTAAGGCCCTCGAATTGATAACAGCGGAGATACTAACAGTCTGATGGCTCTACAAAGCAGATTTCTGTGATAACGGGGTTTAGGTGTTCTATTACAGGACAGAATCAATTAAGAGAGAGGTAATTGAATATAAAGAAAGGGGTTTCTATTACCCGCTTTACAGGGAAATACCCTATAATCTGCCGAGGGTTGTTTATCCCCTTTTTTCTGGAAGCAACTCCTTTGTCTTCGAGAGCATAAAAGGACCAGAAAAGATAGCCCGATTCTCCTTCATAGGCTTTGAGCCCTCATTGAGGATAAAAATAAAGAACGGTTTTATTGAGATATCCTCACAGGAGAGGGTATCTGTGTCTCAGTGCAACCCGCTGAAGAGATTAAAAGAAATCCTTTTTGGTTACAAACAGAGACCCGTAGAGTTCCTACCACCGTTTCAAGGAGGGTTGGCAGGGCTTCTGAGTTATGATTTTGTGCATTATCTCGAACGGCTACCAAGAACAACAATAGACGACCTGCACATTCCTGATGCAGACCTCTTTCTTATTGACAGACTTATAGCCTTTGACCATCTTAATAAGAGGGCCTGGGCTATAGTCTGTCCTGGGCTTAGAGATAGCAATCCTGACCCATCATGCTTCTATGATGAGGCAGAATATCATCTCGATAGAATATGCAGGATCGCAGGGACGGTTAGGAATCAACAAGAAGTCGTAGATTTTTTGGGGTGCTCCCAAGAAGGTAATAACTCGAATATCGAGATCATCCAGGAGATGACAAAAAAGGGATATATGGATATGGTGAGACAGGCTAAGGAGTATATAGCAGCAGGAGACATCTTTCAGGCAAACCTTTCCCAGAGGGTGTCAGCCCATATCCCTAATGTTGATCCCTGGGACATCTATAATGTTTTGAGTTCTATTAATCCATCTCCCTTCGCGGGTTATATAAATTTTGGCGATTATCACATCGTCAGCTCTTCCCCTGAAAGGCTTGTGAGGATAAAGGACAGTGTTATAGAGACAAGACCAATAGCCGGGACGAGACCGAGGGGAAGAAACATTAATGAAGATGAGATGATGAGAGACGAATTGCTACTTAATGAAAAAGAAAGGGCAGAGCATATAATGCTCATTGACTTAGAGAGGAATGACATCGGGAAGGTCTCTGATTATGGTACTGTCGAGGTCGATGAACTCATGATAACCGAGGATTACTCCCATGTGATTCATATTGTATCTAACATCAGGGGGGTTCTTGCTCCTAATAAAACCACAATCGATGCTATCAGGGCGGTATTTCCTGGGGGCACAATCACAGGCGTTCCAAAGGTCAGATGTATGGAGATAATAGATGAACTCGAACCTGTACAAAGGGGGCCTTACACAGGATCGATGGGTTATATAGGATTTTCAGGGAATATGGACCTGAACATCATTATTAGAACATTTGTGATCAAGAATAACATGGCCTATGTCCAGGCTGGAGCAGGAATCGTAGCTGACTCTGACCCAGAGAGGGAATACCATGAAACCCTTAAGAAGGCAGAGGCCCTTATTAGAACGCTCCAGATGGTGAAAGGTAAGAGAAAATAGGGAGGTTTTATGGTCATTGGTAAGCCGATGTTCACGGTTGAGCAGATTCAGCAGAGGGTAAGGGAACTCGCTGAACTTATATCTCAGGATTATGAAGGAAAAGACCTCGTAGCCATAGGTATTCTCAGAGGGGCCTTTATATTCTTTGCTGACCTTGTTAGGGCAATAAGGGTCCCTCTTACAATCGATTTCATAATCGCCTCAAGTTATGTAAAGACAGCAACAACAGGAGAGGTTAAGGTATACTATGATGTAAGGGAAGATATCACCGACAGGGATGTGCTTCTCGTTGAGGATATAGTGGACACAGGGATCACCCTTAATCATGTGAGAGAGAGATTGCTTCTTAAGAGGCCAAAGAGCCTTAAGATATGCACCTTTCTTGACAAAAAAGAGAGGAGGCTTGTTGATGTGCCCCTCGATTATGTTGGATTCGAGATACCAAATGAATACGTCGTTGGCTACGGCCTTGATTATGACAACAAATACAGGAATCTACCTTATATAGCTATATTCAGGAAAACGGTTTAGGAGGTTAGATGTACGAATTGATGATAGAAACATCCTTTTCAGCAGCCCATCAATTAAGGGGGTATATGGGCAAGTGCGAGCAACTGCACGGTCATAATTGGAAGGTTCAGGTCCATGTCACAGCAGAGAAACTCAACGAGATAGACATCGCTATCGATTTCCATGAGTTGAAGAGACTGACAAATGAGATAATTTCACCTCTTGATCATACCTTTCTGAATGATATATTCCCCTTCACAGAAAAGAATCCATCCTCTGAAAATATCGCAAAATGGATATATGACTGTCTAAAGAAAAAGATTAATGATGAAAATATTGAGGTCTCTGCTGTTACGGTATGGGAATCTGACACAGCCTCGGCAACTTACTATGAAGATTGATAAGGAACTGGGCATAAGGCTTATTGAAAGGGCTATTGAAAAGGGTGCTGACTTAGCAGAGGTTTATACCAGGACCGGCAAGAGTCTCACTGTCGAAGTAAAAGAGCAGAAGGTTTCGGCTATTGAGTCTTCTTTAGATTTTGGTTTTTCGATAAGGATAATAAGGGATGGCAGGCTCGGTTTTTCCTTTTCTACTAACCCTGATGGCGCTGATGAGGTTGTGGATAGGGCAATAGAGGCATCCCGGTGGACAGAGAAGGATAGATTCCTCTCCTTGCCTCATGGATCCGAGACAAGGGAGATGAATATCTTCGACACAACAGTTGCAGATATCTCAGAAGACCTTGCCATAGAAAAGGCCTTATTAATTGAAAAGGCTGCCCTCAATGAAGACAGAAGGATAAAAAAGGTAAGGAAGGCCTCAGCAACCTTTTCAGAGAGGCATGTCCATATATTTAATTCCCTCGGCCTATCGAAGGGATACAGGGCAACAGCCTGTATAGCCCAGATAATGGTCGTTGCAGAAGACAGAGGAGAGGGACAGATGGGATGGGACTTCTTCGGAAGCCGATTTTTAAACTCCCTCTGCTTCGAAGATGTTGGAAGAAATGCAGCAAGAAGGGCATTAAAACTCCTTGGCGCAAAGAGGATAACGCCTGAAAAGATTAAGATAATTCTCGATAATTCCGTGGCAACCGAATTCCTCGGTCTTTTCTCTGCCCTCCTTTCATCAGAGAATGTTCAAAAGGGCAAATCCCTTTTATCAAATAAATTGAGCCGGCAGGTGGTAAGCCCCATGATTAACATAATCGACGATCCAACGATTGAGGCTTGTCTCGGCAGTCGTCCCTTTGATGATGAAGGCGTAGCTTCATCTAACCGCTATCTCATCAGAGATGGAATCCTGATAGATTATATGTACAATACCTATACTGCCAATAAGGAGGGCAGGGAATCTACAGGAAATGCTGTAAGACAGGGCTACTCTTCCCTGCCAACTGTTGGGCCCTCAAATCTCTTCATCGGTAGTTCAGAAGGGGCAATACCTGTTAAATCACTGATTGAGTCCTTAGACAGGGGAGTATATATTACAGAGGTAATGGGGCTTCACACCGCAAACCCTGTTTCAGGAGAATTCTCAATAGGGGTATCAGGTCTATGGATAGAAAAGGGTATAGTCAGGTATCCCATTAAAGAGGCCATTATATCAGGGAATATCCTCGATTTATTCAGCAGGGTTGAGGCCCTTGGTGATGACCTAAGATTTTATGGAAATTCTGGCTCTCCAAGCCTCCTTATCGGGCCTACTGACCTGAGTGCATAAAGGCCTTCATTGCCTCTGATATAATATCGGCTCGTCGGTCTCTGTATTTTGGTGAGAAGTGAATTAAGATAAGATCCCTAACCCCTGCCCTCTTTGCTATTTCCCCTGCAATCCGTGCTGTAAGGTGATTTCTTTCTCTGGCCCTCTCCATATCCTCATGGAGGAAATAGGCCTCGCAATATAGGGTATTAGATTCCTTCACAAGGTCTATTATCTTATTGATATTGTCTTCATTCGGGGAGACATCCACAACATAAGAAATCTTCTGTCCCTTTGTTATCCTCACAATATCCATCAAACTGCCGAGTCTGAAGGATCGGCCTGATACAATAATCTCCCTGTCATGCCCTGCCCCTTCCCTTATCATCTTCTTAAACTCACTGAGCCAGGGTCCAACAGGCAAACCCATATTATTAAGGATAGCCTTATCAATATTTATATGTAAGTCCTCTTCAATGGAATAACCAAGGCAAGGGATACCATGGGAGAGTATAGAAGTCTTGACAGAGAAATAAGGGCCAACGAGTATGGTACCTTTAAAGTCCCTTTCATCTCTGTCTATCCTTTTAAAGGACTCTCTTGCATAGAAACTGGCCTGTCTTATCGTCCTTTCACCAATGCTAAAGACCTCTATCTCTACCGGATAATCTCTGATAAGATTCCAGGAATAGCCCTTTAATTTTCCCTCAATTCCCTCAATAATACCCTCGGGTCCATATACCCTCAAGGGAGTCTCTCTCCTAAGAAGTGCCCTTAGGATTAGATCAAAGCCGATGAAATGGTCGATATGCATATGAGTTATAAAGATATCTGTTATCTTAAGGATGTCTCCGGGACCGAGGGAGGCGATATTGCCAGCATCAAAGAGTATAGCCCTCCTCTCCCTTATGAATCGAACATAGACCGAGGGGTCCTCAAATTCCCTGTTTACAAGCCTATGATGGAAGGTCGGCTTCATATATCTTTGGATTATAACCTATTGTGATATAATATGAAAAAGGTTAGAGCAACAACGTTGCAAAAATTAGCCTGATATTTTAGTGCGACCGTGCGACCGTGCGACTGACTACAAAGTGCGACCGAGCGAGGTGCGACTGTCGCACTGTAGCACTATCGCCTTAAGCCTATATTTGAGGCATGCCAGCCTCCAAATTTATGCAACTGGTGGGTTTATTTGGTGAAGAGGTTAATAGGTGAAGAGATTAAAGAGGTTAAAAAGCCCATTCACCTATTCATCTTCGTTATCTTAAATGAATTTTTCGGTTTAAGGGAGGAATAAATGCCTGAGCTTAGAAAGGATCCCATATCAGGGAGATGGGTTATTATAGCTGTAGAAAGGGGAAAAAGGCCAGCGGATTTCACGCCCCCACCTGTTCAGAGAAAAAAGGGGGGATTCTGTCCCTTCTGTCCTGGCAATGAATATACGACCCCACCTGAGATAATTGCCTTCAGACCAACAGCAACGCCGCCAAATACGCCGGGCTGGACATTAAGGGTAATGTCTAATAAGTGTCCTGCCTTGCAGATTTATGGAGACATTAACAGGCAGGGCGAGGGGATATTTGATAAGATGAATGGAATAGGCGCTCACGAGGTTATAGTAGAAACACCTGAACATATTCAATCCCTGTCCACTATGCCCTTGAAGGCTGTGGAGGATGTACTTTGGGCCTATTATTTCAGGTTAACAGACCTCAAAAAGGATGTAAGGTTTAAATACGTCCTGATCTTCAAGAATGAGGGTGATGCAGCCGGCGCAACCCTCGAACATTCCCATTCTCAACTCATAGCCCTTCCTATAATACCCAAATATGTTAAGGAAGAGGTTGACTCGGCGAGACAGTACTATGACCTTAAGGAGCGATGTATCTTCTGCGATGTTATCAACCAGGAGCTTTCGGACGGCAGAAGGGTTATATACGAAAATCAAGGCTATGTTGCCCTTTCACCTTTTGCACCGAGGGCACCCTTTGAGCTTTGGATACTTCCCAAAAAACATGAATCATTCTTCTATCCACCAAATAAGAGTTTCAGCCTTCTTGCAGAAGCATTACAGAGGGTTCTGAAACAGATCGATCGCATCCTCGATAATCCACCTTATAACTTTATGATCCACACATCGCCTTTTACTGATGAGGTAAATGAATATTATCACTGGCACCTCGAACTTGTCCCTAAACTGACAAAGATAGCAGGTTTTGAATGGGGATCGGGTTTTTATATAAATCCTACAACCCCTGAGGAGGCAGCCAAATTCTTGAGGGAGGCAAAGATCTGATTTGAAGATAGTGATTGCCACGTCAGAGGCTGTACCGTATGCAAAAACAGGAGGGCTTGCCGATGTAACAGGTTCACTTCTGAGGGAATATCTCAGACTTGGCAAGGAGGCTTATCTTTTTCTGCCTCTTTACAGGACTGTAAGGAATAACTTTTTAGTCAAAAGCTCGGGCATAGGCATAAATGTGAGGCTTGGAGACAGGCTTATAAGCGGTCAGGTCTTTTCAATAGATGATAGGGTCTTCTTTATTGAGTGCGATGAATTCTTTGACAGGGATGAACTTTACGGTACGCCCCTTGGTGATTTCACTGACAATGCTCAGAGATTCATCTTTTTTTCAAAGGCAATACTTGAGGCATTAATGACCATGGGATTGAGGCCTGATATAATCCATTGTAACGACTGGCAGACAGCCATGATACCACTGTATTTGAAAACACTCTATAATAATGACTTCTTTAGACATATCTCTTCGGTCATGACAATCCATAATATCGGTTATCAGGGCATATTCGATTCTTCGCAACTGAATCTAACAGGTCTTGGATGGGAATGGTTCAATATGGAAGGTATAGAGTTTTATGGAAAGATCAACCTCTTAAAGGCGGGTCTTATATCTGCTGATATTATTACAACCGTGAGTAAACGGTATGCTGAAGAGATAGTGACACCTGAATTTGGCCATGCCCTCGATGGTGTATTGAGGAAAAGGGCAAAGGACTTAAGGGGTATTTTGAATGGTATTGATACGGAGGAATGGAATCCTGCTACAGACAGATTTCTTCCTCATGTATACAATCATGACGATTCGGGGAAGAAGAGATGCAGAGAGGAATTAATAAAAGAATGCGGCCTTAACTCTATCCATAAGGAAGCACCACTTATCTCTTTTGTGGGAAGATTGAGCAGGCAGAA